>CALDQK010000578.1 GCA_937911525.1 uncultured bacterium | reverse complement strand
CGACGCGCTCAAGAGCACGCCGGGCGAGCTGGAGGAGGCGCTCGAGCACGCCCGCCGCGACCTGGCCCTCGAGCTCGACCGCCCCGAGGACGAGGACGTGATCTACCTGCCGCGGGTCCTGCGCCAGGAGCGCGCGGCCGCGCGGCGCGTGCTGGCGCTGGTCGACTCGGGCGTCTCGGCCCGGCGAATGCCGGCCTTCGACGTGGCCCTCGCCCTGAGCTGGCTGGAGGAGCGCGAGGACTTCCAGCTCAGCGCGGCTCAGCGCGAGGCGATCGACGCGGGCCTGACGGCGCCGCTCTCGGTGATCACCGGCGGCCCCGGCGTGGGCAAGACGACCGTCGTCCGCTCGCTGGTCCGCCTGGTCCGCGCCAAGAAGGTCGAGTTCGCCCTGGCCGCGCCGACCGGGCGGGCCGCCAAGCGCCTCGAGGAGGCGACCGGGGCGCCGGCCAGCACGGTGCACCGCCTGCTCGAGTGGGACCCGCGCGGGGCGGGCTTCGGCAAGAACGCAGACGACCCCCTCGACGTGGACCTGGTCGTGGTCGACGAGGCCTCGATGCTCGACCTGGCCCTCTTCGCGGCGCTGCTGCGCGCGCTCCCCGCCGGGGCAGCCCTGGTCCTGATCGGCGACGTGGACCAGCTCCCCTCGGTCGGAGCCGGCAACGTGCTCGGCGACCTGATCCAGAGCGGGGCCGCGCGGGTGGTCCGCCTGAACGAGGTGTTCCGCCAGGCGGCGGCCTCGCGGATCGTGACCGCGGCCCACGCGGTCAACGAGGGGCGGCTGCCCGAGCTCGAGCAGGTCGAGGGGAGCGACTTCTTCTTCGTCGAGCGCGACGACCCGGCCAGCGCGCAGCGCACGATCGTGCGCCTGGTCCAGGAGCGGATCCCCGCCGCCTTCGGGCTGGACCCCCTGCGCGAGGTCCAGGTCCTGGCCCCCATGCACCGCGGCTCCTGCGGAACCGAAGAGCTGAACCAGGCGCTCAAGGCCGCCCTGGTGCCCTCGCCCGAGGGGAGCGAGCCCTTCAAGGGCGGCTTCGACCAGGGCGACAAGGTGATGCAGCTCAAGAACGACTACGAGAACGAGGTGTTCAACGGCGACGTGGGCCGCGTGATCGAGGTCGACCCGGGGACGGGCGCGGTGCTGGTCGACTTCGAGGGCAAGCAGGTGCTGATCTCGCGCGGGGAGCGCTCGCGCCTGACGCTGGCCTACTGCGCCACCGTCCACAAGGCGCAGGGCTCGGAGTATCCCGCCGTGGTGCTGCCGCTCCTGACCGAGCACTTCGTCATGCTCCAGCGCAACCTGCTCTACACGGGGCTGACGCGCGGGCGACGGCTGGCGGTGCTGGTCGGGCAGCGGCGCGCCGTTCAGCTCGCGGTCGAGAACGACCGCCCCAGCCGACGGCGGAGCTACCTTGGGGTGCGAATCCGAAACAACGCGCGGGCGCCGCTGGCCTCCGAGGGCGTCGGGCAGGAGGTCGAGTGAAGCAGCTCGCGTTGGTCTGGCTGGTGGCGGCGGCGACGCTCCTGGGAGCTCCGGCGCGGGCCGACGACCCGCCGCCGGGCAGCGGGGCTTGGGAGGTCTCGGGGCGCGGCTGGCGTCACGGCCAGCACCAGGGCACGGCGCCGAGCGCGCGGGGGCTGACCCTGGCCTCGGGCGCCGCGGTCGGGACCTGGAGCCTGGCGCTGCCCGCGGGGCTGGCCACGGCGGGCGGCTCGCTCTGCGCTGCTTGCAG
>CALDQK010000577.1 GCA_937911525.1 uncultured bacterium | reverse complement strand
CGCCGCTTCCTCTTTCGGCCGGTCCGAGAGCCCCTCGAGCGCCGCCGCCGCGAGCTCGAGGCGCGCACGACCGAGCTGGTCGAGCGAGAGGCCGCGGCGCGGCAGGCCGAGCAGCGCAGCGCCGCCCGCCTCGACGAGCTCGAGGCCGAAGCCGAGCGCCTCCGCAGCGAGGCCCGCCGGAAGGGCCGCGAGGAGGCCGAGCAGCTGCTGAGCGCCGCGCGAGCGGCCGGCGAAGAGGTCCGCCGTCGCGGGGAGCAGGCCCTCGCCGAGCGGGAGCGGCGCGTGCTCGCCAACCTCCGCCCCAGGCTGCTCGACCTCGTCGTCGAGGGCGCCGGCCGGCTGAGCAGCTCCCTCGACGCGGAGCCCCTCGTGCGCGGCTACGCCCGCGCGGCAGCGCGCAGCCTGCTGGCGGCGGAGGCCCGCCCGACCCAGCTGGAGGTGTTCCACAGCCCGGGCTGCGCGCCCGCCCTCGTCGAGGAGGCCCTGCGCGACGAGCTCGGCGCCGAGGTCGCCCTCGAGCTCGCCCTCGATCCGGAGCTCGTCGCCGGCGTCCGCCTCGTCCACGACGACCTCGAGGTCGAGGCCAGCGCTGGCTCCACCCTCTCCACCTGGGCCCGCGAGCTGGAGGAGGTCAACTAGCCCGTGAGCGAGGAGGAGCTAGAGCGGGCGGGGGGCGCGACCCTGGACTGGCTCCAGGGCGGCCTCGAGCGCCTCGCGCCCGCGCCCGTCGTGAACCGGCTGGGCCGGGTCACCCGCGCCGGAGACGGCGTCGCCGCCGTCCAAGGGCTGCACCGCCCCTTGGCGGGCGAGCTGCTCGAGATCGCCGAGGTGCCTGCGCGCGTCGAGTCGCTCTTCCCCGACGAGGCCCGCGTGGTGCTGCTGGGGGACCCGCTCCGGGTGCGCTCCGGGCAGCGCGTGCGCCGCGCGGGACGCGTCCTCGACATCCCGACCGGAGAGCGGGTCCTGGGCCGGGTGGTCGACCCCCTCGGGCGGCCCCTCGACGCCCGGGGAGCCCTCCCCGCGGGAGGGCGCAGCCCCGTCGAGCGCGACCCCGTGCGGCTCGCCCAGCGCGAGCCGGTCAGCCGCCCGCTGCGCACCGGGTGCTTCGTGCTCGACACGATGATCCCGATCGGAATGGGCCAGCGCCAGCTCGTGATCGGGGATCGCTCGACCGGCAAGACCGAGCTCTGCCTCGACATCCTGATGGCCCAGCCCGCCGAGGTGGTCTGCGTCTACGTGGGGATCGGCCGCCGGGGAGCCGAGCTGGCCAACACGGTCGACGTGCTCCGCCAGGGCGGCGTGCTCGAGCACGGCTTCGTGGTCGCCGCGGACGCCGACGACCCCCTGGGCCTGATCCACCTCGCCCCCTACGCGGCCACCAGCATGGCCGAGGACCTGCTCCACGCCGGCCGCGACGTGCTGATCGTCTACGACGACCTGAGCGCGCACGCCCAGGTCCACCGCGCGCTGGCGCTGCTCCTCGGCCGCCCCGTCGGGCGCGAGGCCTTCCCCGTCGACGTGTTCTTCGCCCACGCCAGCTTGCTCGAGCGCGCGACCCAGCTCGGCGAAGCGTCCGGCAGCGGCTCCCTGAGCGCGCTCGCGATCGTCGAGACCCAGGCGGGGGACCTCTCGAGCTACATCCCGACCAACATCGTCTCGATCACCGACGGTCAGATCCGGCTGGACGCCCACCTCGCCGCCGCCGGCATGACCCCGGCCGTCGACGTCGGGCTCTCGGTCTCCCGCGTCGGCGGGAAGGCGCAGCCCCCGGCGGTGCGAGGCCTGGCGGGCCGGCTCAAGAACGACTACGCCCAGTTCCTCGAGCTGGAGACCTTCGCCCGGCTGGGCTCCCGCCTGGAGGCCAGCGCGCGCGAGACCCTGGCTCACGGGCAGCGCGTGCGGGAGACCCTGCGCCAGGAGCGGGGAGGCTCCTGCTCGTGGGCCGACACCCTCGGGCGCCTGATCCTGCTCGGCCGCCCCGAGCTGCGACGGCTGCCCCAGGAGCGCGTCCGCCCCGCGATGTCGCAGGCCCTGGCGCGGGTCGAGGCCGAGCTCCCCGCCGCCTGGCGAGCCCTCGAGCGCGCCGAGCTCCCCGACGCCCACGAGCTCGAAGGGCTGGTCGCCTGCGCGCTGCGGGCCTGGGGCCCTCACCTGCGCGACCCCCACGACCCCCACGACCCCGAGGAGCGCGAGTGAGCAGCGGGCTGCGCGCGCTGCAGTCTCGCCACGAGGCGTGGCGCAGCTTCCGCGACATCGCCCATGCGACGCGCTCGCTCGCGGCCACGCGGCGCGCGCGCTGGGCGGCGCACGCCGAGCGCGCGGGCGAGCACCTGGCCTGGGTGCACGCCCTGGCTGAGCTGGTGCGCGAGGAGGAGGCGCCTCGCCCCCTGGTGCTCTGCGGGATCGGCAGCGACCTCGGCTTCTGCGGACGCCTGAACCACCTCGTGGCCGCCGAGCTGGAGCGGGCCTTCGCCGAGCTCCGCCCCGTCCGGGCGCTCGCGATCGGTGGGCGTCTGCACGAAGCGCTCCCGCCTCGGCTCGCCTCCGCCTGTCACCTCGAGCATGCCCCAGCGAGCCCCGCCGCCGTGCTCGAGCTCGCAGAGCGCCTCGAGCTCGAGCTGGCGACGATCAGCCGCGGAGACACCCACCTCGTCGTCGTCGCCGCGGCCCGCCAGGAGGGCGGCGTGGCCGAGGTCGAGCGGGAGGGGGCGCTGCCAGCCTCCTTGCAGCCTCAGCTCGAGCGGATCCAGGCCACCCTCCCCGCCGAGCGCCGCCTCCTGAGCGACTTCCGGCAGGAGGGCGCGCAGGTGCACAGCCTGCGCCGCCACGCCCGCTTGGCCTTCACCTTCTGCCGGGCCCAGGCCGTCGAGTCTGCCTTGCGCTGGGCCGTAATGAACCGCGCGCACGAGGGCGCAGAGCGTCGCCTGGCCGAGCAGGAGGTCCAGCTGCGCCGCCTGCGGCAGGAGCAGATCACCCAGGAGATGCTCGACGTGCTCGGGGGTCGAGCCAAGACCCCCTGAAGCCCTACTCGCCGGAGGGCGCTTCCTTCTCGCCGCGCGGACCCAGGGCCTGAAAGGTCGGGGCGAGGGCCTGCTCGAGGGTCGAGCGCTGGGCGGGCGTCCCGCCGCGGATCGTGAGCTCCAGGAAGCGACGCCGGCTGTGGACCCACACCCGCGCGCCGCTGCCCCAGCTCTGGACCCAGGCCGGGCGCCCGGCGTAGGCCCCCGTCACGCGGCCGAAGAGGCCGCTCAAGCTGTCGCCCTGGTCCGCCAGCGCGCGAATGTCGACCCCGAAGCTGCCCTCGCTCACGCTGACCGAGCCGCTGGCGTTCATCCGCACGCGCCACGCGGGCGGCAGCCCCTTGAGCTCGATCCCGCTGGTGACCTGCAGGTAATGGCCGGCCTTGGGGTCGGAGACCACGAGGTCCTTGCGGGCCAGCGAGAAGCGCTTGCCGTCCTCGACCAGCTCCTCGCCCACGATCTGGATCCGCCCCGCGGTCTGGGAGCGGAGCCGCTCGGGGTAGCTCTTGGGGCGGTCTGGGTAGCCGAAGAAGAGGTAGCGCGCCTTGGTGCCGATCTCGCCGGTGGTGGGGTCGGCCCCGATCCACTCGCCCAGCCACACCTCGGCCCAGTCGTGGGCGCCCCAGTCGTCGCCGATGTTGACGTAGCCCGAGCAGCGGCGCGCCGGGATCCCGGCCGCGCGGCAGAGGGCCACGAAGAGCACGCAGTGCTCCGAGCAGTCGCCCCGGGGGTCGCGCAGGATCTCGAGCGCCGTGCTGCTGGCGACCGGCGGGCTCTCCTTGCGCAGCGAGGTGTGGACGTGGCGGGCCAGCTTGAAGGCCGCCTGGCGGAGGGAGCGCGTCTGCCCGATCACCCGGCGAGCCTCGGCCCGCAGGCTGGCGTGATCGGAGGGCATCAGCGCCGTCGGCTCCAGGTCGTCCTCGAAGCGCTCGCGGTCCACCGGGAACTCGGCCTTGGGGGTCGAGGGGTCGTAGGCCCGCAGCTGAACCGTCAGGACGTAGCCGATCTCGTCGTCCCCGCGCATGCCGAGGACCTTGCTCCAGGGGGACTCGGGATACTCGGGCATCGCGCGGTCCGCGGCCGCCTTGACGTGGACGCTGACCTTGAGCTCGTCGGCGTTGAACACCCGCGGCAGCCTGGGCTGAGCGTCGACCGTAATGCTGTAGGTCGCGGGCCGGCTCGGCATCTTGAGCGCCTTGAGCTGATCGACCAGCTCGAGGTGGTTCCCCTGGTCGTCGCGCAGGCGCACGAAGGTGCCCGTGGCCTTGCTCAGCCAGTAGCGCGTCCGCGTGCCGCTGCGGGGGTCCGTCTCGAGGACGACCAGGCAGTCGACCTTCCCGCCGGGGGCGGGGATCTCCTCCTCGTCGAGGACCTCGAGCACCACGTCCACGGCTCCCTTGGCCCGCACGTCGAGGCCGCGGTAGGTCAAGCGCTGGCCCAGGCGCAGCTTGCCCGCCTTGACCTTCGCGCACAGGAAGGCCTCGGCGTCGAGGTAGACCGGCTTCTCGAGGGCGATCTCCTGGGTGTGGGCAGGGTCCGCGCCGACTCGGGTCACGAGCTGATACCCCGAGCC
>CALDQK010000576.1 GCA_937911525.1 uncultured bacterium | reverse complement strand
CACCGCTCGATTCCTCGTAATCATCGCTCTCGCCGCTGCCACCGCCACCGCCACCATCGCCGCCGCCGCCGCCCTCGCCGGGCGTGCTGCCCTCGCCCCTGCCGGGGATCCTGCTCAACGGCGCGAGCGGGATCGCGGTCGGCATGGCGACCAACGTCCCGCCCCACAACCTGCGCGAGACGGTCAAGGCCGCGGTCGCCCTCATCGACAAGCCGGACAGCTCGGTCGCGCAGCTCTTCCGCTCCTTCAGGGGCCCGGACTTCCCGACCGGCGGCGAGATCCTCTCGACCCGCGACGAGCTGAAGGAGATCTACGAGAAGGGCCACGGCTCGGTGAAGGTGCGCGGCACCTACGTGGTCGAGGAGGGCAAGAAGACCTCCAAGCGGCAGCGGATCGTGCCGACCTACGCGGTGATCAACGAGATCCCCTACGGGACCTCGACCGAGCAGATCACGGTCAAGATCAACGAGCTGCTCGACAAGAAGAAGCTGCCGGGGGTGGTCGACGTCTCCGACCAGACGACCGGCAAGGACACCGACAAGGGCAAGGTCCGGATCGTGCTCGAGCTCGAGCGCGACGCCGACCCCGTCGCGATCATGGCGGCCGTCTACCGGCTGACCCCGCTCAAGACGACCTTCGGGGTCAACCTGACCTGCCTCGTCCCGGGCGGCGAGGGGAGCGTCCCCTTCCCCAAGCGCCACGCCAGCCTGACCGAGCTGCTCAGGACCTGGCTCGACTTCCGCTTTGAGACCTTCACGCGCTCGCTGACCTTCCGCAAGCGCAAGCTCGACGAGCGGATCCACATCCTCGAGGGCTACCTGGCGATCCTCTCGGCGATCGACAAGGCGATCAAGATCGTGCGCAAGGCCAAGGACCGGGCCGACGCGCGCGACAAGCTGGCCAAGGCCTTCGAACTGAGCGAGGTCCAGGCCAACGCGGTGCTCGAGATCCAGCTCTACCGCCTGGCGCAGCTCGAGCTGAAGAAGCTCCAGGACGAACTCAAGGAGAAGCTGAAGGAGAGCAAGCGCCTCGGCCGCCTGCTCAAGAGCGACAAGCTGCGCTGGAAGGAGATCAAGCAGGAGCTCGAGCAGCTGGAGAAGACCTACGGCGACAAGCGACGGACCCGGATCGTGGGCGAGGACGAGGAGCACGAGTTCGACCCGGCGGCCCTGATCAAGCGTGAGGACACGCACGTGATCGTCAGCCGCGAGGGCCGGATCAAGCGGATCCAGACCGTGAGCGACCTGGCCAAGGTCCGCGTGCGCGAAGGCGACGAGATCTTCGCCGTGGCCCAGGGCTCGACCCTGGCCTGCGTGTGCTTCCTGACCAACCTCGGTGTGTGCTACACGCTCAGGATCAACGACGTGCCCGCCACGGCGGGCTTCGGCGAGCCGATCCAGGCCTTCTTCAACTTCAACGACAAGGAGCGGATCATCCGCGTGTTCAGCACGGACCCGCGCCTGCTCCTCGACCCCAAGGCGGGCCTGGTGGTCGGCTCGAGCGCCGGCAACGTGGTCCGGATCCCGCTCGACAACTACCTCGAGCCCTCGACCAAGGCCGGCCGCAAGTACGCCAGCCTGCGCGGCGAGGAGGAGGTCGTCGGAGTCGACGTCCCCGAGCCCGACCACGAGCACGTGGTGCTCGCGACCAGCCGCGGCAACGCGCTGCGGATCCCCCTCGACCAGGTCCCCGAGACCGCGGGGATCGGGCGCGGCCGGCGCGCGCTCAAGCTCGACAAGAAGAAGAGCGAGCAGCTCGTGGCGCTGACCACGCGCCCCAAGCTGCGGGCCGAGACGACGCGCGGCGGCGAATACCTGCTCAACGCGCGCAAGATCGACCTGGGCGAGCTCGGCGACAAGCCGCAGGAGGTCCTCAGCCGCTTCGGCTTCAAGGGGCCGCAGCCGCTCGAGCCCGTGCTCTATGAGCTCGAGCCCGAGGAGGAGGAGTAGCCATGGCCAAGCGCTACAGCGCCGCCGACATCACCGTCCTCGAAGGCCTCGAGCCGGTCCGCAAGCGCCCCGCGATGTACATCGGCGGGGTGGGCAAGGCGGGTTACCACCACCTGCTCAACGAGATCGTCGACAACTCGGTCGACGAGGCCATGAACGGCCACGGCGGCACGATCGAGGTCGTGCTCTCGGCCGACCGCCGCACCCTGAGCGTCGTCGACGACGGACGCGGGATCCCAGTCGACCAGCACCCCCGGGCCAAGCTGCCGGCGGTGACGGTGATCCTGACCACCCTGCACGCGGGCGGGAAGTTCAGCGCCAAGAACTACGCCCGCGCCGGCGGCCTGCACGGCGTGGGCAGCAGCGTGGTCAACGCCCTGAGCGAGTCGCTCGAGGTCGAAGTCTGGCGCGACGGCTACACCTGGACCCAGTCCTTCGAGCGCGGCACGCCGACCGGCAAGCTGAAGAAGGGGGCCAAGACCGAGAAGACCGGCACCCGGATCACGTTCACCCCGGACCCCGACATCTTCGGCAAGCGCCAGCGCTTCGACCTGAGCAAGATCCACGAGGACCTCGACAGCCGCTCCTTCGTGCACAAGGGGGTGCGCTTCTTCCTCGTCGACGAGGCGAGCGGCGAGCGGCAGAAGTTCCTCCAGAACAAGGGCCTCGAGGCCCTGCTCTCGCGGGCGCTCAAGCTGCAGAAGCTGGCCCCGATCGTCGGTGAGCCCTTCATCTTCGAGCGCGACGGCGACGACGAGGTCGGCAAGGTCGAGGTCGCCCTGACCTGGACCGACGCCGGCGACCACCAGGAGCGGATCCGCAGCTTCGTCAACGGCGTGGTCACGCCGCACCACGGCACCCACGTGGCCGGGCTCAAGAGCGCGATCGTCAAGGCGATCAAGAGCTACATGAGCACCCACAAGAAGACGATGCCCAAGGGCCTCAAGATCAACAACGACGACATCCGCGAGGGTGTGATCGCGCTGATCTCGATCTTCATCGCCGAGCCGCAGTTCCAGGGCCAGACCAAGGCCAAGCTGAACAACCCCGAGGCCAGCGGCGGCGTCGAGTCGGTCGTGTGGCCCGCCCTCGAGCAGTGGCTCAACACCCACACGTCGATGGCCGACACGATCCTGCAGCGGATCGCGACCGCGGCCCGGGTCCGCCAGCAGACCCGCGTGGTGGCCGAGTCGGTGCGCAAGAAGGGGCGTCGAGCGCGCAAGGCGGCCCTGCCGGGCAAGCTGACCGACTGCTCCTCGAAGGACCCCGCCAAGTGCGAGCTCTTCATCGTCGAGGGTGACAGCGCAGGTGGCTCGGCCAAGAAGGGCCGCGACGGCAAGATCCAGGCCGTGCTGCCCCTGCGCGGCAAGGTGCTCAACTCCGAGCAGGCCTCGCTCAAGCGCGTGCTCGAGAACCGCGAGCTGAGCGACATCCTCAAGGCGCTCGGCTGCGGCCTCGGCGAGCACTTCGACCTGCAGAAGCTCAACTACGGCAAGATCATCCTGCTGATGGATGCCGACCCCGACGGCGACCACATCACGACCTTGCTGCTGACCTTCTTCTACCGCTACCTGCCCCAGCTGATCCGCGCCGGCCACCTCTAC
>CALDQK010000575.1 GCA_937911525.1 uncultured bacterium | reverse complement strand
GCCGACGAGCCAACCGGCAACCTCGACTCGGCGGCCGGCGCGCAGGTGCTCGACCTCCTCGGCCGGCTCCACGCCGAGGGGCTGACCCTGGTCCTGGTGACCCACGACCCGCTGGTCGCGCGCCGCGCGGACCGCGTGATCGTGCTCGTCGACGGACGAATCGAGCACCGGCTGCCCGGCAGCGAGCTGGTCGGCCTCGAGCAGCTCCTCCGCCCCGAGGCGACGTGAGCCTGTTCGACCTGCTCTCCTTCGCCTCGACGGCGCTCCTGCGCCAGCGCCTGCGCACGGCGCTGAGCCTGCTGGGCGTCGCGATCGGGGTCGGGGCGGTGGTGCTGCTGACCTCGCTCGGCGAGGGCGCGCGGCGCTACGTGACCGGGCAGTTCGAAGAGCTGGGGACCAACCTCTTGATCGTGATCCCGGGCAAGACCGAGACCAGCGGCGCGCTGCCGGGGATCGGCAAGGCGCCCAACGACCTGACCCTCGACGACGCCGAGGCGCTGCGGCGCCGGGTCCCGCAGGTCCGCCGGATCGTGCCGGTCGTGGTCGGGCCGGAGACCGTCTCGCGCGCCGGCCGCGAGCGGCAGGTGATCGTGATCGGCGCCACCCACGAGTTCCTCGACGTGCGCAAGCTCAAGATCGCCTCCGGTCGCTTCCTCCCGCCGATCGACCCGCAGCGCAGCCAGCCGATCGCGGTGATCGGCGACACGGTGGCCAAGGAGCTCTTCCCAGGCGAGAGCCCGCTGGGCAAGGTCCTGCGGGTCGCCGACTGGCGGATCCGGGTCGTGGGGGTGCTGGCCGATCGAGGCACCCACATGGGCCTCGACACCGACCAGCTCGTGCTGATCCCGGTCGGGACGGGGATCCGGCTCTTCGATCGCAGCTCGCTGTTCCGGATCCTGGTCGAGGTCCAGGCCCAGCCCGAGATGGAGGCCGCCAAGGAGGGGGTCCGCCGGGTGCTCAAGGAGCGGCACGACGACGAAGAGGACGTGACCTTGCTCACCCAGGACTCGGTGATGTCCAGCTTCTCGAGCATCCTCGGCGCCCTGACCGCCGCCCTGGCCGGGATCGCCGCGATCTCGCTCTCGGTCGCCGGGCTGGGGATCATGAACGTGATGCTCGTCTCGGTGTCCGAGCGCACGGCCGAGATCGGTCTGCTCAAGGCGCTGGGGGCCACGAGTGGCCAGGTGCTGGGGATCTTCCTGGCCGAGGCGGTCCTGCTCTCGAGCGCAGGCGGGCTGGTCGGCCTGAGCGGGGCCCTGATCGTGCTCGAGGTCGTCGAGCTGGCCTACCCAGGCTTCCCCCTCAGCGCGCCCTGGTGGGCCGTGTTGGCGGCCCTCGGCGTCTCGGTCGGCGCCGGCGCGCTCTTCGGAGTGCTCCCCGCGCGGCGCGCCACTCGACTGGATCCCGTCGCCGCCCTGGGGAAGGGATGAGAGCCCCCGACCTGCTGGCCTTCTGCGCCGGGGCGGTCACCGCCCACCGCCTCCGCTCCGCCTTGTCGGTGCTCGGGATCGCGATCGGGATCGCGGCCGTGACGCTCCTGACCGCGATCGGCGAGGGCACGCGAGGCTACGTCCTGAGCGAGTTCTCGCAGTTCGGCACGAACATCCTCACGATCAACCCGGGCAAGACCGAGACGGTCGGGATCCCAGGCGTGCTCGGCGGCACGACCCACAAGCTGACCGTCGACGACGCGGACTCGCTGCGCCGCCTGCCGGGCGTGCTCGACGTCGTCCCGCTCTCGGTCGGCCAGGCCCGGGTCGAGGCCAAGGGGCGCGGGCGCAGCGTGTTCATCTACGGCGTGACCGAGTCGATGCCGCGGGTGTGGAAGTTCCGCGTGCGCCAGGGCAGCTTCGCTCTAAGATCCGCCCCCAGCTGCTGCATCGAC
>CALDQK010000574.1 GCA_937911525.1 uncultured bacterium | reverse complement strand
TACTTTTTTTTCAGAAAAAAATGGCGCTCGGCCCCACGAGCTCTTGATCCCCTACACGCGCGCCATGTTCGTAAGCCACTTGCTGCGCGCCGAGGCGCCGCGGCGCTGTTTACTGGTCGGGCTGGGCGGCGGCGCCATGGTCCACTTCCTCGCGCGCCACTTCCCCGAGACCGAGCTCGACGCGGTCGAGATCGACCCGCTCGTGGTCCAGATCGCGGACGAGTGGTTCGCCACCCGCCCGGGTCCGCGCACGCGGATCCACACCGCCGACGGCTTCGTCTACCTGGCCGAGGCCAAGGCCGCGGGCCGGCGCTGGGACGCGATCTACATGGACGCCTACCTCAAGCCGGCGGAGGACACCGACAGCCGCGGGCTGCAGCTCCGGCTCAAGACCGAGCGCTTCTTCGCCGACCTCGGCGGCCTCCTGGCCGAGGGCGGGGTGGTCGTGTTCAACATCCTGCGCAGCCCGGCGCTGGCCGAGGACGTGCGCACGATCCGGCGCGTGTTCCGCTACGTCCACCTCGTGCGGGGCTGGGGCGGGAACGTGATCGTGGCCGCGTCCCACAGCGCGCCGCCCGACGCCCTGGAGCGAGAGCGGCGCGCGAGCGCGCTGGAGGCGCGCGAGCTGGGGGTGTCCTTCCTGGACCTGGCGCGGGCCCTGCGCCGGGTGGACTGAGCGCGGGGCGCCGCGCGCGCTCTGCCCTCACGGTCGAACCGGCTGCCTGAGTCCCTATCATGGCGCGCCTCGCCCTTGCTGGAGGCCCCCCTTGAGACACCTGCTCGCGCCGCTCCTGCTCGCCCTGACCTGCCTCTGCCTCCCGGCGGCGGGCCAGGACTCGCCCCCGGTCCCGGCAGAGAAGCCGGCCAAGACGAGCGTCAAGGTCGGGCTGGTCCCGATCTCGCCCTTCGCGGTCAAGCAGGACGAGGGCTACACCGGCTTCGACGTCGAGCTGTGGCGCGCGATCGCCGAGGACAGCGGCCTCGAGACGACCTTCGTCCAGCGCGCCTCGCTCGAGGAGCTGCTGGCCTCGGTCGAGAAGGGCGAGGTCGAGGCGGCCCTGGGCGCGATCACGATCACCTCCGAGCGCGAGGTCCGGCTCGACTTCAGCCACCAATACATCCGCTCGGGCCTGCAGATCATGGTTCCGCCCGCGGCCCAGCACAGCGCCACGCGCACGATCGCGAGCAACCTCTTCCAGGCCAAGAACCTGCCCTGGCTCCTCGGCGGGCTGGCCTTCATCGCGATCTCGGCCCTGCTCGCCTGGTGGTCCGAGCGCGGGATCGCCGAGAGCTGCTTCAGCGACGACTTCAACCCCGGCGTCTTCGAGGCGATCTACTGGACGATCGTGACCATGAGCACGGTCGGTTACGGCGACTACGCGCCGCGCCGCCCCCTGGGCCGAGTGGTCGCGGTCCTCGTGATCTTCTCGGGGATCAGCGTCTACGGCACCCTGATCGCCAAGGGGGCCTCGCTGATGACCGTCGATCAGCTCCAGCACGAGATCCAGGGCCCCGAGGACCTGCCGGGCAAGCGGGTGGCGACCGTCAAGGGCAGCACCAGCGCCGACGTCCTGCGCGAGTGCGGCGCGGTGGTCGTCGGGGTGCCCGAGATCGAGCTGGCCTACCCCCTGCTCGATCAGCGCAAGGCCGACGCGGTCGTGTTCGACGCGCCGACCCTCCGCCACTACTGCCACGGCGCGGGCTCCGGCAAGGCCTTCCTGGCCGGTCCCCTGTTCGAGGTCCAGCACTACGGCTTCGTGTTCGGCAACGGCAGCCCGCTGCGCGAGCAGATCAACCGCAGCCTGCTCCGCCTGCGCCGCAACGGCGTCTACGAGAAGCTCTACAAGCGCTACTTCGGGGAGTAGGCGCGGCGCGCCTTCTCAGAGCGCTGGGGCGAGCGCTAGCGGGCGCCGCCCCAACCAAAGAACCGACCCCGTCCAGAGGACGGGGTCGGAACACCGGGAAGAATTCAGGAAAGAAGATCCAGACTCAGAGTTGTCTCTGGGTTGTTGTCTCGGGTCAGCCGCTAGTGGCTGACGTAGACCTCGGTGCTCGCCAGGGGCGCGCCGTCGAGGCTGAGCCAGCTCGCGCTGCTGCCGCTCAGGCCGCCGATCACGAGGACCCGACCGTCGGCCAGGGTGTTGACCGTGCAGCCGTTGCGGGCGGTGTTGAGCGTGTAGGTCCCGTTGGCCATGGTGCCAGCGTCGCGCTGGAAGACCTCGACCACGTCGGTCTCGCTGACGCCGGTGTGGCCGCCGATCACGAGCACCTCGTTGCGGACGATCGCCGCGAGGGGGCCGCTGCGGGGGGTGCTCAGGCTGCCGGCGCTGGTCCAGGCGCCGGTGTTGGCGTCGAAGACCTCGACCGTGGCGACCGCGCCGCCGTTGAGGGAGTGACCGCCGAAGGCCGCGACCTTGTAGGGGGCGAACTCGAGCGAGGTGTGGTTGAGGCGCGACTCAGCCATGTCGCCGAACTTCTCGGTCTTGCTGCCGCCGACGAGCGCCTCGCTGCCCTGGACCGCCTCGAGCTTGGGCTTGATCAGGCCGAAGAGCGCGCCGCCCTTCCAGCGCACGCCGCCGGAGAAGAGGACCGAGTTGCCGTTGTCCAGGGCGACCGCGCTGTGGTTCTGGCGGGGCGTCTGGAGCTTCACGCGGCGGAAGATCTTGCCGAGCTTCTCGAAGCGCTTGTTGGCGGGGTCGTAGACCTCGAGCGGCGCCTGGCTCTTGCTCTTGCTCCAGAGCGAGTCGTTGTAGCCGCCGGCGATCAGCACGCGGCCGTCGTCGAGGAGGGTCGCGGTGTGGCTGTGGCGCGGGGTGACCATGTCGCCGACGCGCTCGAAGGTGTTGGTCTGGGGGTGGAAGAGGAAGGCGCTCTCGAGGGTGTCGACCTTGGTCTTGCCCAGGCCGAAGAAGCTCTTCTTCTCGACGCCGTAGCCGCCGCTGATCAGGACGTCGCCGTTCTTGAGCTTGACCGCGGTGCCCTGGAAGAAGCCGACGTTGACCTTGCCGCGCTTCATGCGGCCGGCCTCGCCGCTCAGGTCGCTGACCCGCACGAAGCTGTCCGTGAGGGGGTCGTAGAGCTCGGCCTCGGTGACGAGGTCCTCCTTCTTGGTGCCCGCCAGGCCGCCGACCACGAGCACGCGGCCGTCGTCGAGGGTCACCGAGACGTGGGCGCCGCGGGGGTCGTTGAGGCTGGCGCCGTTGTGGAAGCTGGCCGTCAGCGTGCCGCTCACGTCGACGGGCGCGGCGCTCGCCTGGACGGCGCCCTCACCCAGGCCGCGGATCTGGCCGGTGGCGTTGGCCGAGACGTTGATCCCCGACGCCTCGCCCTTGGTGGTCTTGTTGGGGTCGAAGGTCGCGCTGACGTAGAGGCGGGGCTCGTCGCCGAGGGTGATCTGCACCTGGTTGGCGGCCGGACCGCTCTCGAGGGTGGCGCCCGCGCCGAAGGTGTCGTCCGCCACGAGGAGCTCGAACTCGTCGGCCGGGTTCAGGCCGGCGGGGACGGGCTCGAGGTCGTCGACGAAGGTCGCGACCAGCTTGTCGCCCTTGCTGACCATGTCGTCGCCGTCGACGTCGTCGAACTGGACCGTGTTGAGGACCGGGCCGGCGCCGAGGCTCGCGGTGGGGGTGTTGGTGGTGCCGCTGGTGGGCGAGCCGACCGTGCCGCTCGAGGTCGGCGCCGCCGTGCTCCCGCTGGTGGCGGGCGCCACGGTGCTACCGGACTTGCTGCTGCTGCCGCCGCCGCAGCCGACCAGGAGGCTAGCGCTGAGGAACAGGACCCAGAGCGATCCCTTCTTGCCGTTGAAACCCATGATTCTCTCCCTGTGGTGGTGTTGGAGAGAGCTATTGCACGGGCGGGACCAGCGACCCAAGTCCTTGTATTGCGAACATCGTGCACGAAGTGCGTCCAGATTCGTCCCAAACGGACGAAGTTCCGGGTCGCCATTCGTCCCGTGGCGGAATCATGAAAGCGGAACGAATGCATATTCGATCCGCTTTGGCCGGCGTTTCCGTGCCGGCGCTACTCTGCGCGCTGGAGGGCGCGTTCGACGCTGTCTCGCCAAGTGCCTCGTGGGTCGAGCTTTAGGTAGCGCTCGAGGTCCTGGCGGGCTCCAGGGGTGCCGAGCTCCAGTCGCGCGAGCCCTCGGAGCGCCAGCGCGCGAGCATCGTCGGGGTTGCGGCGCAGGGCGGCCTCGACCGCGTGGAGGACTTCGGGGTAGCGCTTGGCGCGCAGATGGATGGCAGCGCGTTGCACGTAGGGGCGGGTCGCCTGGGGGGCGACCTCGCTGGCGCGCTCCAGATCCCTCAGCGCCAGGTCCTCGTGGCCGAGCGCGGCCTGGGCCGCGGCGCGCTCCAGGAGGGCGTCGTAGTGCGGGGCCGCCTCCAGCACGTCGTTGCAGAGCTCGAGCGCTCCCTGAAGGTCTCCCGCGAGGCGGCGCCCGGAGGCCAGGCTGATCGCCGCCTTGGGCTCCCCTCGGCTGACCCGGAACGCCTGCTCGAGGTCTGCCAGCGCGCGCTCGTAGTCCTGCTCGTCCAGGTAGAGCTGTGCGCGCCCGTGGAGGGCGGCCACGTTCTTGTGATCGAAACCCAGCGAGCGGTCGAAGGCGGCCAACGCCTCCGCGCGCCGTCCGGCGAGCCGCTCGAACTCGCCGAGGATGGCCCAGCCGTTGGGGTGCTGGGGGTAGGTCGCCAGCGCGCGCCTGCAGGCGGCGAGGCCGCGCTCGTGCTCGCCCGCCTGGAGGTAGACCTCGGCCAGCAGGCCCCAGGCGTCGGCGTGGGTCGGGTCCAGCGCGAGCGCGGCCTCGAGGTCGGGCAGGACGGGCTCCTTGCGGTGCCGCCTGATCCGAGCCCGCACCACGAGGGGGTAGGCGTCGCGGGGCGAGAGCTCGACGGCGCGATCGGCGTCGGCCAGCGCCAGGTCGAACTCACCCAGGCGGGAGCGCGCGATCGCGCGGTTGCGGTAGGGCTTGGGGTAGCGCGGGTCCAGGGCCAACGCTTCGGCGAAGGCCTCGATCGCGCGCCGGAAGCGGTGCGCTCGCCTGAGGGCTCTCCCTCGGTGGTAGTGGGGCACAGGGTCGAGGGGCGAGAGCTCCGACTCCCGCGCGAAGGCGCGCGCGGCCTCGTCACGCTGCGTGTGGTTCAAGAGCAGGTAGCCCTTGGCGCGCCAGGCCCAGGGCTCACGCGGGTCGAGCTCGAGGGCCCGCTTGACCGCCGCCGCTGACTCTTCGTCGCGGCGGAGGTGGGCCAGGAGGGAGGCCTGGATCCCTGCGCTTCGCCCATCCAGCTGCGCTGCGGGAGCGGCCAGGAGCTCGAGACCCGCTTCGTAGCGCTTGAGGTAGAGCCAGAACGTGGCTTGGAGTCGGCGCGTGGCGGGGTCGCTGAGGTGCGGCTTCAGGCAGGCCCCGAGCGCGTCGGGGTCTCGCCTCAGGTAGTGCAGCCAGGCCCGCCCCGCGCTCACAGCGAGGTCGGCCTGCGAGTCCGGGATCTGGGAGCCCTCGGCGAGGAGGAGGTCCCTCAGCCCGCGAGCCAGCGCTACGCCGTGCCAGGCCAGGCAGCGGTGCAGGCGGGCCTGCTCGGGTTCGAGGCGGACCAGGGCGCGAGCGTAGGGCAGGGCCTGGAGCGGG
>CALDQK010000573.1 GCA_937911525.1 uncultured bacterium | reverse complement strand
CTCCTGGCCGAGATCGGGCGCGGGGCCTGGAACGCGGGCACCGACTCGGAGGCCGCGCTGCGCCTGGGCGGGGAGCTGCTGCTCCCCCTGACCGACCCCCGCCGGGGTCGCCTCTGGACGCGCCAGCGCGCGGGGCACCGCGAGCGGCTCGAGGTCCTGCTCCAGGAGGTGGTCAACGCGATCGAGCTGCTGCGGCGCCCGATCGACGCGATCAAGCACCAGGCCAAGACGGTCACGGTCGGGATCTCGCGCGCGGACGGGGCGACCCGCCCGCCCGTCGGCCCCCTGATCGAGGCCCTGAGCGAAGCCGGCGCCGAGGCGCGCGACGTCGCGGATCAGGACGCCGCCGCGCTGGCCGCCATGGAGCCCGCGATCCAGGAGGCGCTCGGCGCCGTGACCTACGGGCTCGAGGGCCTCTCGCCCCTGGGGGCGCCCACGGACGCGACCCAGATCCGGGTCCGCGGCAAGTCGGGCGTGGCCGAGGGGATCGCCTCGCGCGCCGAGCAAGGGGCGCCCCTGGTCGGCACCAAGCGCATGGTCGTGCGCTCGCCGCGAGTGTGGGTCGGCCACGGCAAGCGCGACGGTCGCTCGCTCCTGCTGGTCCCGCTCTACGACCAGGGTCAGGTCTCGGGCCTCGGCCTGGTCCACGTGCGCTTCAAGACCGAGGTCGACCAGCGCACCCGGGTCCGCGCGCTCAAGGCGGTCGGCCGCTACGAGGACCTCAAGTGCACCGTGCAGGAGATGGACCTCGACTGGGACGACGCCCTGCTGGGCGACTTCCAGCTCGAGGAGCTGCTGACCGAGTCTGCGGAGCGCCTGGGCGAGGCGATCCGCGCCCGGGCCGAGGTCGCGGCCGGCGAAGGGGGGCAGGGGTGATCCTGGCGCAAGACGCGATCCTCGAGGCGATCGACAAGGGCGAGATCAGGATCGACCCCTTCGACGAGTCGCGCGTGGGGACGGCCTCGGTAGACCTGACCGTGAGCCGCTACTTCCGCCGCCTGCGGCGCAGCCCCCAGCCGATCACCCTCCGCGGCGACACGGACTACCGCGACCCTTCGATCAGCGAGCTGATCGAGGTCCCCGAGGGGGCCTACTTCGAGGTCGAGTCCCGCGAGATGGTGCTCGGGATCACGACCGAGCGGGTCGGCCTCTCCGAGACGATGTGCGGCTGGTTCGACGGCCGCAGCCGCTTCGCGCGCCTGGGCCTGCTGGTGCACATCTCGGCGGGCTTCATGCAGCCGGGGACCTTCAACCACACGGTGCTGGAGATCTTCAACATGTCGCCGCGGACGCTGCGCCTCTACCCGGGCACTCCGATCTGCCAGTTCATCTTCCAGACCATGCAGGGCTCGGCGACCCACTCGGGGCGCTTCAAGGACCAGAACATCGACATGTTCCGCAACTCGCCGGTGCGGGCGGAGCCGAACTCCTGAGCGCCCCGCTCGAGCCAGGCAAGATCCTCAGCCGCGAGGCTCTGGCCGAGCAGGTGGCGGCCGCCAAGGCCGCGGGCAAGCGGGTGGTGTTCACCAACGGGACCTTCGACCTGCTCCACGTGGGGCACGTGCGCTCGCTCGCCGACGCCCGCGCCCAGGGCGACCTGCTCGTGGTCGGCGTCAACTCGGACGCCTCGGTCAAGAGCTACAAGGGCCCCCACCTGCCGATCCAGCCGGCCGAAGAGCGCGCCGAGGTCCTCGCGGCCCTGCGCTATGTCGACTACATCACGATCTTCGACGAGCCCACCGTCGACGCGCTCTTGAGCCTGCTCGAGCCTCACGTCATGGCCAAGGGCACGGAATACGACCCCAAGACGATCCCCGAGCGGCCCACGGTCGACAGCTACGGGGGCGAGATCGCGATCGTGGGTGACCCGAAGGCGCACTCGACCCGCTGGCTGATCCAGCGCATCCGTCAGCTACCGGACTGAGGGGCTGCGAGATGGCGATCGAATTCGGCCACACGATCCCGACCCTGCGCATCTTCTCCGAGGAGAAGGCGCGCGAGTTCTACCTCGACTTCCTCGGCTTCGAGGTGACCTTCGAGCACCGCTACGGCGACGACTTCCCCCTCTTCATGGGGATCCGCCGCG
The DNA here is from genome assembly GCA_937911525.1 of uncultured bacterium. Classification (GTDB taxonomy): domain Bacteria; phylum Planctomycetota; class J058; order J058; family J058; genus NORP233. The sequence continues at coordinate 12,519 of CALDQK010000573.1, read as the reverse complement.
GCGCCTGCCACCTCCACCTCTCCGAGCACCACGGCGACGCCTGCCCTGGGTCGGCGATCTCGATCGAGGTCAAGGGCTGCCAGGAGTATCAGGAGTCCCTGCTCGCCAAGGACTACACCTACTGCAAGCCCGGCGGCGAGGAGAACGAGTGGCACGCCTGGGAGACCACCGTGAGGGATCCCTTCGGCAATAAGCTGACCTTCTTCGAGAACAAGTAGGCGGTGAGGAGCTGTCGCTGTCAGCGATAGCTCCTTCTGGCGGCGCTTGGGGCACAGGCAAGGCTGACCATCCCCCACATTTCATGAGGCCTATGCACGTCCCGGCACGGCACGGCGTCCCACACAGCTCGTGCCACACGCTCGCGAGGCGAGGGCGTCCAGACGTGGCGGTAAGGAAGGAAAGCAAGAATCAAGGAAGGACAGGAAGGCTGCGGCTGCCGGGAGTGCGAAAGCAGTCTCTCGAGATGCGCTGGCTGCGCTTCGCTCCTCGATGCCGAGATCGCAGATCTCGCCGATTTCCTCTCCTTCCTCATTTCCTGCTTTCATCCAAACGCGCCACGTCAAGCCGCCTCCGACCGTCCTTTCGCCGCTCGGAGGCCAAGCCCGAGAAGTGTGGAGTGGTCAGACGGGCACGGGCACGGGAGGCCGCTCACTCCGGCAGGGGGACCTCTTCGATCTTCGCGTAGCGCCGGTCCTCCGAGACCGAGTGGCGCACCACGAGCAGCGCGGTCTGGTCGCGTCCGCGCCAGCCGAGGGCCTCCATGGCGGCCTGCACGATCTCGTGGTGGTCTTCGTCCTCGCGGGAGTAGTCGACGAGGACCCCGTAGACGCCGAAGAGCTGCAGGTTGCGGGCCGTGCCCGGCTGGTTGGTGATCACGACCAGCGGCTTCCTCGGCAGCTGGCGGCAGACCCGCTTGGCGTTCCCGCTGTAGTCGCTGATCGCCACCACGCAGCGCACGCGCTCGGTGTGCTCGGCCCAGGCCAGGGCGGCCGTCTCGCGGTCGAAGGAGGCCTGGGTCAGCTCGTAGCGGGGCGTGTCGAGGCTGAGCCGCTCGGCGTCGACCTCGCGCGAGGGGCGGCCGCCCGCGCCCGTGAGCCCTACTCCGCGGCGAGCGTCCAGAGTTTGAGTCCGCAGGCCTCGTCGAAGGCGCGCCGGATCTGGCCGGGGAGGGGCGTCACGACCACCTCGACGGTCACCGCGACGAGCGCCGAGAAGAGGTGACCGCCCTTGGTCGAGTAGTCGCTCCCGCCGATCGTGACGTGGGCGTGGACGAAGGTCTCGCCGTCCTCGAGCAGCGACACGTTCCCCGTCAGGTTCAGGAGCTCGTAGTCCTCGGGGAAGGTGTGGCGGTGATAGGTCCTGGTCGGCAGCTCGTAGTAGCCGAGCTCGACCTGCTCCAGCGCGCCGATCCCGACCATGCTGGCGGCGGTGATCCCGCGCCCCTTGGCCCACTCGGTCAACGAGCCGATCACTTCGTCGCCGCGCTCGAGCCGCACGGTGTAGGTCTCACCCATTTGGCGCCACTCCACGGGGCACCTCCTCTCCCTGGCTGGGCGGAGAGGTTATCCGGGTCGCGGCTCAGATTCCGTAGTGCTGTCGATATGCCTGCGCGTAGTCCCAGGCGGCCCGCGCGGCCCGGGTCGTGCGGTCGACGTGGACGACCTGCGCGAAGCGCTCGAGCGCCGAGCGGGGGTCGCCCACGTCCCCGTGGGTCAGGGCGAGCACGAAGAGCGCCCGCTGCCGCTCAGGAGTGGCCTGCCGAGGCAGGAGGTCCAGCGCCCGCCCCAGGTGGTGAAAGGCCGCCCCATACCCGGCCGAGCCCCCCAGCAGCTTCTCGAGCAGCCCGAGCTCGAGGTGGAGCCGCCCGTCGCCGGGCGCCTCTCGCAGCTGCTGGCGCAGGTCCTCGCGGTGGCGCTCGAGGTCCTCGAGGGTCACCTCCCGCGCGACTCCAGGGATCGTCAGGGTCCAGCTCATGCGGCCGTCCTTCCCGCTCACCCCCTTAGAGGCGCGCCCCCTCCACTCGTCACGCACGCCTCACACGCAAAGGAGCCGGCGCCAAGGCGCCGGCTCCCAAGCTTCGTCGGAGGAGGCTGACGACGCTTACTTGAGCGTGCCAGGCGTGGCGGTCTGGCTGCGCTCGAAGGTGCCGTTGCCGCCCGCGCCGTCGCCGGCGTTCTCCGAGGTCTCGTCGTTGCCGGTGATCCCGTTGCCGCCGGTCTTGAGCTCGTTGCCCTCGGTGAAGTCCACGCGGGTGATGCTCGGGCCGCCGGGGGCGCGGTTGTTCGCCTGGAAGGTCTCGTCCTGATCGTCCTTGAACTCCGAGGCGACGTTGTCCTGGTCGAAGAGCGAGTCGACGCGGATGTCGGCGATGTTGGGCAGGCCCAGGTTGGGGGTCTTGTTGATGATCCCGCTGGTGCCCGTGCCGTAGAGGAGGATGTCCACGTCCTGGATCAAGTCGCTGCTCCCGTCCCAGGTGAAGAGGCAGATCCACTCGCCGCCGTTGGTCAGGCCGGCGTTGTCGCTGGCGGGGGTGGCCGAGAAGTCGACGCTGCCGGCGGGGCCGTCCCAGGTCAGCATCTGCTCCGAGGCGGTCGTGCCCGCGTTGCGAATGCAGTAGTCGGCCTCGCTCGAGTAGGTCGCCTTGAAGCCCTCGCCGTCGATCGCGATCGTGATCACCTGGCCAGGCTGGATCGCCGCGCCCTTGGGGAAGCGCACGATGAAGTCCGAGGAGGTGTCGGTGTTGGCCGGACCGAAGTCGACGCCCGTGGGCAGGTTGAAGTAGTAGCGCCCGTTGGTGGGGTTGTCGCTGTAGTCGGTCAGGTAGTAGTTCTCGAGGTCGAGCGGCTGGCTGGTCGGGTTGATCAGCTCGACGTACTCGCCGCTGGTCGCGCCCGAGCCGGGGCTGACGACGACCTCGCTGATCAGGACGTGCTCGGCGCCGAACTCGATCGTGGTCGAGCCCGAGATCGGGAAGGTGCCGCCGGGAGTCACCACGCCGCCGCTGTTGTCCGCCGCGTCGATCTTGCTCGCGTCGGGGATCGAGAGCTCGACGGTCTTGCCGACGAGGGCCACCTGATCGAGCTGGCTCATGGAGCCCGTGTCGAGGGCGAGCAGGTAGGTCGCCGACTGGTTGGCCGGAATGATCACGGCGGGGAGGGCCCGCAGGTTGTAGGTCGGGTCGTCCTGGGTGGCCTGGGCCGCCACGGCGTGGACCGGCTCGCCCGGGTCGACCTCGCCGTTGCCGTTGAGGTCCTCGACCCACTTGGCCTCGCCGAGGACGCTCTCGTCGACGGTGCCCGAGGCGGTGACCTCGATCGACTTGATCACCATGTCGTCGGGGCCGGCGTTGAGGGTGAAGGCGACGGCCACCAGGTTGCCCTGGTCGGCGCGTTGCACGGCGAGGGCCGGAGTCGGCGGGGCCGTGGCGCTGAGGGCGCCGCTGTTGCCGCCGCTGGCGCTGGTCGAGCCTCCAGCGCTGCTGCTGGTCGTGGCGGCGGTGGTGCTGCCCTGCTTGGGCTTGTTGGGGTCTTCGCGGGTCCCGGTGTCACAGCCGACGGCGGCGAGGGACATCGAGAGCAGGGCCATGGTCAGGGCCCGGGTGAGGGTCTTCATGGATCGTTTCCTCCGATTTGCCTGCCCATTTGCACCTGACGTGCCGTTGACACGCCGCGGCAGGGCATTGCTGAGGAACGACTTACACCGGGGTTTTGTGAACCCTTGGTTTCATTGACGCGATCACCGGGAAATGGGAAGGAAGGCGGGTGGCGCCCTCCGAGCACGGGATTCGCGCGTTCTCCACGTTCTCCACGGGATTCTCCACGAAGGGATCTTCTCTAAGTCCCTCGAGAATAGGAGGTAGTGGCCGCTAGCCGGAGGTGCCGACTATTGGGCGCGCCCGCTGGGCTATCGAGCGCCGATCTTGCGCCGCAGGAAGTCCATCCCGCGGCCCCGGACACCGAACTCCCGCTCCGCGCGCTCGAGGGCGCGCTGGCGGCAAGCGGGGTCGGCGCACTTGCTCAGCTCGGCGCTCAGGTTCGAGAGCTCCCAGACGCTGGTGGCCGCGTTGACCTTGGCCAGCATGGGGTCCTGCGGGGCGCCGTCCGCGGCCGGGCCGGCGTCTGCGGAGACCGCTTCCTTCTTCTCGAGGAGCTCGGCGCTGCCCTTCGTCCCGGGCTTCTCGTCGGCCTCCTTGTCGGTCTGGTCGTCGTCCTTTGCGCCCGACTGGTTGGGCTCGAAGCCTGCGCCGCCCTGAGGCCGAGCCTGGGGGGCCGTCTTCGGCGCTTTCGTCTTCGGCGCGCTCTGGAGGCTCGCCTCCATCCGCCGCGCCTCCAGCTCCGCGCTCTCCTTCTCCTTCTTCTTGTTCTCCTGGCGCTTGTCCATGCGGCCCAGCGCGTTGGCTGCTCGAGCGGGCTTCTGCGGCGCGGGGCCAGCTTCGGCGGCCGGAGCGGGGGGCTGCATGGCCTCTTCGCTGAGCATGTCGCTGGCCTCGGGGTTGGCCTTGGCCAGGGTCGCGGGCATGTCCCCGCTCCTCTGGGTCTCCGCGGGCTGCGCGAGGCGACCCAGGGTGCCCGCGATCCGCTCCGCCATCGCGTTGAGCTGGTCGAGGACCTGCTCCTTGGGGAAGAGGGTCGGGTTGGGCTTGGTGACCTGGATCGGCTTGCCCTCGGCGTCCTCGACCACGGCGGTGACGCCGACCTGCTCGTTGACCGCGTAGAAGCGCCCCGTGACCACGATGTCCGCGCCGACGGCCGCCAGCAGGGAGCGCCGCTGGCTCGGGTTCTGCGGGTTGAAGCCCTCGCCCATGGCGGCGCTGACGTCCGCGGGCGGGACCAGGACCAGGTGCTGCTGCTGGCCGAGCTGACCCGAGACGAACTCGGGGATCGCGTCGCTCAGCCAGGCGAAGTCGGCCTGGTTGGGGGCGCCGTTGGCGAAGGGCAGCACCGCGACCTGGAGGGGGCCGCTGCGAGCGGGCGTCCGCAGCGCCACGCCGATCGCCAGCGAGAGCAGGATCGCGACCAGCGCCAGGGCCAGGCCGACGCTGCGCAGGCCACCCGCGCTCGAGCCGCCGTCCCCGCCGCCGCCGCTGCTGCTGCTGGGCAGGTTCTCGAGCGCGGCGTCGAGGTCTTCCTCGACCGCGTCCGCGGCGGCCAAGACCTCGGCCGCGGCCGTCTCGCTCGGCAGGACGAGCGGGGCCGCGGTGCTGTCTCCGAAGGCCGAGCTGTCCTGGAAGGGGGTCGCCCGGCCCGAGGCCTCGCTCTCGCGCATGCTGACCGTGACGGCGCCGACGCCGGTCCGGATCGCCTCGCTGAGGTGGGCGATGGGGTCCTCCTCAGCGCTCGGCTCGGGGAGCCCCTCGATCACGCGCCCGAGGTCGCGGGCGAGCTCCTTGGCGCTCTGGTAGCGCTTGTTGGGCTCCTTGCGCAGGAGCCGCTCCACGATCGCCAGCAGCGAGGGGGGCAGGTTCGAGCAGCGCTCGGCCAGGGGGACTGGGGGCTCGAGCAGGATCTTCTTGAACAGGGTCAGCGGGGTGGGGGCCTCGTAGGGCGGCCGGCCCGCGAGCAGCTCGTAGAGCACCACGCCGAGCGAGTAGAGGTCGCTGGCGGGCGTCAGCTCGCTGGCGTTGCACTGCTCGGGGGAGGCGTATTGCGGGGTGCCGAGGAACACGCCGGTCTCGGTGATCCGCGAGTCCGAGGGGCGCGCGAGGCCGAAGTCGGCCAGCTTGGGCATGCCGCGCTCGTTGACGAGGATGTTCTCGGGCTTGATGTCGCGGTGGACGACGCCCGCTTCGTGGGCGATCGCGAGGCCCTCGGCCGCGCCGCGGATCAGCTCGCAAGCGCGCCGGGGCGGGAAGGGGCGGTGCTTGCGGTAGAGCTCGAAGAGCGAGCAGCCGTTGACGAGCTCGAGCGCCATGTAGGCGATCCCGTCCTCGTAGCCAGCCCCGTAGATCGCGACGGTGTGGGGGTGATTGAGCTTGGCGGCGGTGCGGGCCTCGCGCACGAAGCGGTCGACGAACTCGCCGTCCTTGGCCAGCTTGGCGTGGAGGACCTTGATCGCGACTGGGCGGTCGAGGGCCACGTCGCGGCCGCGGTAGACCGCGCCCATGCCGCCCTCGCCCAGCTCCTCCTCGATGAGGAAGGCCCCAAGGCGCTTTCCGATAAGGACTTGCGGCTGTCTGCCCGAGCTGGACTGGTTGGCGCTAATGGGACCTCCTCGGGTCGCCTTCGTCTCGTTCGAGTCTAGCACCGGACCTCCCTGGGCAGCACGAGGGATTGGACGCGCGTCGCCCACGAAAAGATCCACAAGTCACGTCCTTGGCTTGGGGGCTGGCTTTCCAAGCCAGGTCGGAGGGCGTAGAATCCGCCGCTTCTTTCCGACCTATCCCTCGAAATCCCAAGGACCTCCGCATGCCGAAGGACACCGAAGACGAGGCCTCACCCGACGAAGGGATGATGTCGCTCGAGGACTACGAGCGTCTCCACCCCGAGAGCGACGTGGTGGAGGAGGTCGAGGAAGACCCCGACGAGCTGCCCCGAGTCACCGACGAGCGCCTGGCCGAGCTGAAGCTCCAGGCGCGCCGGATGATCGAGGAGCGCCTGAAGGCGAAGCGCAAGCAGCGCAAGCTGCTGCGAGGAGGGTGGTCGTGAGTCGCGCCCGCGCGTGCGTCCTGCTGGTGGTCCTGCTCGCGAGCAGCGGCTGCAACGTCAACAAGATGGCCGTCGATCAAATGGTCCCGCTGCTCGAGCAGACCCGCGACGACTTCCTGCGCGGGGGCGTGGTGGACAACGCCCGCGCGGCCGGGCCGGGGCTGATCGCGCTGCTCAACGGCCTGGCGCTCGCGAGCCCTGAGAACCCCGAGCTGCGCGCGCTCCAGGCCGAGCTCAACTTCTCCTACGCCTTCGCCTTCCTCGAGCAGAGCGATCCGGCCTGGGCGACCGCCTTCTACCAGAAGGCTCAGGCGGCTGCCCTGGCGGGCCTGGCTGGCGAGAACGAGGACCTCGCGAGCGAGCTCTCGCGGCTGCCCCTGAGCGAGCTCGAGGCCGCCCTCGCCGACGCCGACGAAGAGGACGAGCTGCCCTGCTTGTTCTGGTGGGCCATGGCGCGGGGCGCGGAGGTCAACCTGCACCGCAGCGACCCGGAGCGGGTGACCGACCTCCCCCGCGTGGACGTCGTCATGGAGTGGGTCGCGAGCAAGCGACCGGGCTACTTCAACGCGGGGCCGCACCTCTACCTCGGCATGCGCTACCTCTCCCTCCCCGAGAGCCTCGGCGGCGAGCCCGAGAAGGGGCTCGGCCACCTCGAGCAGGTGCTCGCCAAGACCCGCGGCAAGCACCTGCTGGCCAAGGTGATCAAGGCGCAGTTCTACGCGCCGAGCCTGGCGGCTACCCCGGCCGGGGCCCCGATCGAGGACGTGCTCGCGGCCCAGAAGCGCGCTTGGGAGGCCTTCTTTAGCGGCCTGAGCGAGGTGCTCGCGGCCCCCGATGACCTCTGGCCCGAGGCCGCGCTCTTCAACGCCGTGGCCAAGCAGCGCGCGCGTGAGCTCCTGAGCGACCCCAGCGCCAACAACATCATTCCGCCCGAGGGGGTCGAAAACCCCTACTCGAAGTCCGCGGCCGCCAGCGACGAGGGCTGGGGCGGCGACGACGACGACGACGACGACGGCAGCTGGGGCGACTGAATAGTCCCCCGGCGCCAGCCCTCTCCCCGGCGGAGCCCAACCCCATTCAGAAAGGGAGCCCACATGAGACTTGGACTGCTCTCGTTGACCGCTAGCGCCCTCCTGTTCGCCCTCTCCCCCGCGAGCGCTCAGGACCTCAAGATTCGAATCGCCACCCAGGCCCCCGAGGGCACGGTGTGGCTCGACGCGCTGATGGACATCAAGAAGACCGTCGACAAGGGGACCAAGGGCCGCGTGCGCCTGGAGTATTTCCCCAACGGGACCCAGGGCGACGAGAAGGCCGTGATCGAGCGGATGGAGAACGGCGTGTTGCACGGCGGTCTCTTCACCGGGATCGGGCTGGGCGAGATCCTGCCGGCGGTGCGGATCCTCGAGGTGCCCTTCCTCTACCAGAACCGGGCCGAGATCGTGGCGGTCCGTGACGCGCTCGAGCCCGAGTTCACCAAGGGCTTCGCCGAGAAGGGCTTCACCTTCCTGGGCTGGGCCGAGGTGGGCTGGGCCTACATCTTCAGCAAGGAGAAGGCGGCCAACCTCGCGGGCCTGCGCGAGCGCAAGATCTGGATGTGGCAGGGCGACCCCCTCGCCGAGAAGGTGTTCAAGGCCTTCGGGCTCTCTGGCGTGCCCCTGCCGCTGACCGACGTGTTGACCTCGCTCCAGACCGGCATGATCGACTCGGTCTACAACAGCCCCTACGGCCTGGTCGGCCTGCAGTGGCACCGCCCAGTCAAGTACATGAGCCGCATGAACGTCGGCCACGGCACGGGCGCTCTGCTCGTGACGAGCAAGCAGTGGAACAAGATCCGCGAGTCCTGGCGGCCGCGCTTCGTCAAGGTCGCGCGCAAGCGCCTCGACAAGCTGCTGGGCGAGGTCGAGAGCAAGAACGAGGAGACGATCAAGGAGCTGCAGGACGCCGGGACTCGCGTGATCCCGATTCCCAGCGAGGAGATGCCGACCTACAAGAAGCTCGGCGCTCAGGTCGCTGACTCGCTCTGCGGCAAGCTGTGGTCCAAGGAGCTCCTGGCCAAGGTGCGCAAGATCCTCGCCGACCTGCGCGCGAAGAAGTAGCAGAGGAGCAGCCAGCCTCGCTCGTGGAGTCCTCGCCCCCGCTCACCGAACCCGAGCAGAGCCTGCTCGGGGTCTTACGCGCCGCCGACCGCTGGATTCAGCGGGTCGAGGTGACGCTGTGCCTGGGGGCGCTCGCGATCATGATCCTGCTCGCCTTCGCGCAGGTCTTCCTGCGTCAGCTGGGCGGGCTGGAGCTGGGGCCGCTGGAGGTCCCTCAGGCCGTGGCCTGGTTCGACGTCGTCGCCCGCCAGCTCGTGATCTGGGTCGGCGTGCTCGGCGCCAGCCTCGCGACGGCCGAGGGTCGTCACATCTCGATCGAGGCCGTCCCCAAGCTGCTGGGTGACGCGGGCAAGCGGCGGCTGGACGCCCTCGTCAGCGCGGCCGCCCTGAGCGTGACGGGGATCATGTTCGCGCTCTCGTTGATCTACCTGCTCAAGGTGCAGCTCCCCAAGAGCGACGTGCACCTGTTCATCGTGGACGCCCTCGACCTCAAGGTCCCTCGCTGGCCCTTCCTGGTCGTGGTCCCCGCGGGGCTGGGGCTCATGTGCCTTCGCTTCGGGCTCCGGATCGCCGAGGCCTTGACCCTCAGCGACGAGGCCTACGCCAAGCTCCACGCCGAGGACGAGGACGAGGACGTGGAGGTCGCGCCCCTCGAAGCGGACCCTCCGCCGCCGAGCGAGGAGGCGGCCCAGCCGGAGCCCGCCCCCGCAGAGAGCGCCGGCACGGCGGACAACCTCTCGAGCAGCTCCGAGAGCGCCGCGCGGCGGGCCTTCGACAGCGACGCCTGGCCCAGCGATCCCTCCAGCGGACCGACCCCGATCGTGGAGGACGTCGACGACCTGAGCGGCGAGAGCGAGGAGGAAGCCGCCCCGCTGCCGCGCAAGAGCAAGCCGCGCAAGACGCCCTCGCTCCTCTCGACCGACGAGATCCCGATCTACCAGGACCTCGCGGACGACGAGGACCTGCGCGAGCCCGAGATCCGGCGCGGGCTCTCGCGCTTGGATAGCTCCGAAGAGCTGGAGTCAGTGGCGGGCCTCGAGGAGGACCTCGCCGACCCGCTCAGCACGACCGGGGCCGAGGCGGAGGAGGCGCTCGAGGCCATGGCCCGCAGCACCGATCGCATCTCGCCTCCCACCGAGAGCGAGGAGTCGGCCGCCCTCGACGAGGTCAGCGCGGCCCTCGAGCGGAGCACGGATCGCTACGCGCCGGCCCAGACGCCCGACGAGGAGCTGAGCGACCTGAGCGAACCCCCTGCGCTCAACCGAGGCGGGACCGAGCGCCTGCCGCAGCCCGCAGAGAGCGCCCCCCAGGACGCTGGCCCCGAGGGAGCCACGACCGAGGAGGACCTCGACCCGACCCAGGACGGCAACTCGTGAGCGGCGAGCAGCACCCGATCCTCAGCTGGCTAGGGAATCGCGGGCTCTCGCTGCGCAGGCCGCTCCCCTGGGGCTCCCGGATCGGGCTGCTCCTGGCCTCGGTGGTCGTGTTCCTGGTCGCCTGCGGCGACCCGCCCCCGCCGCTCGAGCCCGTCGCGGCCGAGGGCGCGCCGCGCGTGCAGCGGATGGAGCCAGGCTCGGTGCGCCCCGCCGGCGCGGTCGAGGTCACGGTTCACGGCGAGGGCTTCCAGCCGGGCATGGTGGTGTGGGTCGGCGATCGACTCGTGAGCGAGGTCGAGGTCGCGGGGGACGGCAAGTCCCTCCGCTTCCAGGCGCCCTCGGCCCCCGCCGGCAGCGCGCTGGACCTTGGGGTCGGGCGCGTCGACGAGAACGAGCGAGTCGTCGCGCGCGGCGTGCTGCGCGAGGGCTACTCGACCGGCGGGTTGGGCTCCTCCAGCGTGGCCTTCATCGCCGTCCTCCTGGGCGTGCTGGCCTTGCTCGGCACGCCGCTCTACGTCGTGATCGCGGCCGTGGCTTGCCTCGGGCTCTACCTCGAGGTCCAGACCAAGGCCGACCTCGGCTTCTTCCTCAGCGGCGAGGACCCAGGCGCGGGGACGAACCTCTTCACGAGCTGGCTCGTCCCCATGGGCGAGTCGCCGCTCTTCATCGCGATCCCGCTCTTCACCTTCGCCGGCACCTTGATGAGCGAGTCGAACGCGCCGACCCGCCTGATCAACCTCTGCCGCGCGGTCCTGGGCTGGCTCCCCGGCGGCCTGGCGCTCGTGACCCTCGTGGCCTGCTGCTTCTTCACCGCCTTCACCGGCGCCTCCGGCGTCACGATCGTCGCGCTGGGCGGCTTGCTCTTCCCGATCCTGCTGCGTGAGAAGTACCCTGAGCGCTTCAGCCTCGGCCTCCTGACCACCGGCGGTAGCCTGGGCCTGCTCTTCCCGCCCTCGCTGCCCGTGATCGTCTACGGGCTGGTCGCGCGCGTGGACGTCGGGCGCCTGTTCCAAGCGGCGCTCGTGCCCGGGATCCTGCTGGTGCTCTTCCTGGCCGTGACCTCCTTCGCGGTCGCGATCACGAGCAAGGTCCCCCGCCACCCCTTCACCTTCGGCGAGCTCAAGAGCTCGCTCCGGGCGGGCCTGTGGGAGCTGCCGCTGCCCTTCCTGGTGGTGGGCGGGATCTACTCGGGCATCATTACGGCCGCCGAGGCCTCGGCCGTGACCGCGGCCTACGTCCTCCTGACCACGGTCGTGATCTACCGCGACGTCGGCCCCAAGGACCTGCCCGAGGTCGTGCGCAAGACGGCGGTTCTGGTCGGCGCGATCCTGCTGATCATGGGCGCGGCGCTCGGCTTCACCGATTGGCTGACCCTCGAGCGGATCCCCCAGAAGATCCTGGCGGCCATGCAGCGCCACATCAGCGGGCAGCTGACCTTCCTGATCACGCTCAACATCTTCTTGCTGATCGTGGGCTGCCTGATGGACATCTTCAGCGCGACCCTGGTCGTGGTCCCCCTGATCGGGCCCGTCGCGCAGGAGTTCGGCGTCGACCCCTACCACCTCGCGGTGATCTTCCTGGTCAACCTCGAGATCGGCTACTCGACGCCGCCGGTCGGGATCAACCTGTTCATCGCTTCGCTCCGCTTCCGACGGCCCGTGTTCGCGCTCTATCGAGCCTCGGTCCTGTTCATCATGGTCTTGCTCGTCGCGCTGCTGCTGATCACCTACGTGCCCGCCCTCTCGCTCGGCTTCTTCGACGGCCTGCCGAGCGTCGAGCTGCGCGCGCCCCTGGGGGTCGAGCTGCGCTCGGACGGGGTGACGCTGAAGCGGGTGCGCGAGGGGAGCTGGGCCGCAGAGGCCGGGCTGAAGGGCGGGGACAAGCTGCTCTCCCTGGGCGGCGCCAAGCTGCGCAAGCGCGACCTCTTCGAGTCCTTCGACGGGGCCGCGGGCAAGCAGAGCCTCGTGATCGAGCGGGGCGGGGCCGAGCTGACCCTCGAGGTCGACCTCGACGCGCGCGGGCCTGGAGAGGCGCTGACCGTCGTTCAGGGGGAGGCCGGCCGACTGGCTGCCCACCTGCGCCTCGGCGAGACGACCCTCGCGGCAGCAACGGCCGAGCGCACGGCCGCCCTGGCGGCCCTGCGCGAGCTGGAAGAGGAGCGGAAGGTCTACTACGACGAGCTCGACGCCGCGGTCAAGCGGGCCGAGGACGCGCTCAACACGGCCAAGGACGCCGCGGCCCGCAAGCAGGCTCGCGCTGAGCTCGAGGAGGCCCGCGTCGCGCGCGAGCCCCTCCGACCCGCCGCCGAGCGCTTCGAGCACGCCCGCCGCGCGGTCGACGACCTCGCGACCCTGGGGCGCACGCTGCGTTGGCGGCTGCGGGGCGAGGAGAACGAGACGATCG
>CALDQK010000572.1 GCA_937911525.1 uncultured bacterium | reverse complement strand
GCCGTAGGCCGCGTAGCGCCCGGACGCGCTGCTCTGGCCCTCGCTCAGCCAGCGGGCGACGGCGACCACGTCGGGGCGGGTCCAGAGCTCGCGCGAGCTGGCCAGGGTCGCCCAGGACAGGCGCGTCCCCAGGGTCCAAGCCCCGCCCGGGCCGCGGCGCTCCTCCCAGGGCTCGATCCAGGGGTAGCGCGGGTCGGGCGCCAGGCCCCACACCACGCGGCGGCTGCCTCCGCCGCCCTCGGCGAGCTCGAGCTGCTCGTCGAGGAGCTCGAGGGCGGCGCGCCAGGCGACCGGGGCTTGCACGCGCCCGGGGGAGTCGGGCGTCAGGCTCTCGAGCAGGCGCTCCAGCGCCGCCCAGGCGTGCTTGCAGGGGCCCTCGTCGCGGAAGGGGCAGGAGCACGCGACCTGGGCCGCGCCGCCGGGGTCGGCCAGGACCTCGACCCGGTAGGGCTCGGGGCGGCTGCCCTGGACCACGAGCTCCCAGCGGGTGCGCGAGCGGCGGCGCGGCTCGCCGACGGCGCCCAGGTAGCGCCGACCCCGACAGGCCGGGCCGGGCGAGGTCTCGCGCTGCAGCCGACGCAGCGTCTTGACGAGGCGCGCCCGTTCGCCGGGAGAGAAGAGCAGCCGATCCCCTGTGCTCACGCAGAGACGTTAGACCCCGACTCGGACAGACCCGGCCGCGCCGTAAATCTTGCCCCCCTGAGCGACCGATGATGACCCGGGAGGCTGCTCTTCGTGCGCACGATCTGGTACATGGGCGTAAAGACCCGACTCACGGACGCGATCTCGGCCGCCGTGGCCGAGGCGGCCCCGCGCGGCGAAGGCGTGCTCGACCTCATGAGCGGCAGCGCGGCCGTCTCGACCTCGCTGGCCGGCCGCTACAAGGTGTGGGCCAACGACGTGCAGGCCTACGCCCAGGCGATCGCGCGGGCCTACCTCGAGCACGACGAGCGGAGCAAGGCCGTCCTCGCGCGCCTCGACCCCGAGGCCGACCTCGGCGCCGCCTACCGCGAGAACCAGGCCGCCCTGCTCGAGCTGCTCGGGCCGGCGGTGGCCCTGGAGGACGCCCACCTGCGCGCAGCCGGGCTCGCGGTCGCCGGGCGAGACAGCGGCGAGCACCCCGACGACGCGGGGCTCTTCGACCAGGCCGAGGTCGAGGGGCGCCGGCGCGTCCCTGGTGACGCGCGCGATCGAGCCAGCGCCTACCGCGACTTCGCGCTCCAGCGCACGCCCGCCTTCCTGGAGGAGCGCGACGCCAAGCCGAGCGGCGTGTTCCGGCGCGCGGCCCCCCTCTTCGAGCGCGAGCGCGTCCTGGCCCGCCGGGCGGACCCCAGCCAGGCGCCCTATCACCTGGCGGCCAGCTACTACCCCAACGTCTACCTGGGCCTGCGCCAGGCGATCGCCGTCGACAGCCTGCGCTACGCGATCGACCAGCTGCGCGGCCGCGGGCGCGCGGTCAAGCGCGCGCACTACCTCGCGGCGCTCCTGCACGCCACGAGCGTCACGACCTCGGCCACGAGCCACTTCTGCCAGCCGCGCGGGCTCGTGCGCGACTCGGAGGTCCAGGCCGTCCTGCGGCGGCGCTCGGTCTCGATCCCCTCGCGAATGCTCGCCTTCTCGCGCGCGATCCGCGCCACGGTGAGCGAGATCGAGCACCGGCCCGGCAACGCGGCGCACTGCGGCGACTGGCGCGAGCGCTTCGCGCAGGGCCTGGAGGAGATCGACGTCGTCTACGCGGACCCGCCCTACACCTCGGACAACTACTCGCGCTTCTATCACGCCCTCGAGGTGCTGACGCGCTACGACTACCCCGAGCTGCAGGTCAAGGCGGGCAAGACGACCAAGGGCCGCTACCCGGTGATCGGGCGCCGCCACCGCAGCCCCTTCTGCAACCGCCGCCGGGTGGAGCGCGAGCTGGCCGACCTCTGCGCCGCGAGCGCCAAGGCGGGCGCCGGCCTCGTCCTCAGCTACGCGCAGGAGAACGGGCTCTTGTTCAAGGTCTACCGCGACCAGGGCCTCACGCCGCGCCGCGCGCGCGAGCGCTTCCTGGACCTGGCACGCGCGGTCTACCGGGACGTGCGCCTCGAGACCCAGGCCTTGATGCACTCGGGGCAGGGCGACAGCAACCACGAGGTGACGGAGCTGCTGCTGATCGCGCGGGACCCCAAGTAGCGGGTCTGGCGGCGCCTAGGCGACGCTCTTGAGGCGCTGGCTGAGGTCTCGCAGCATGCTCCAGTCGAGGAACATGCAGAGCGAGCGGCCGAAGCGGACCGACTCGCCCATGCGCAGCTCGCGGACCAGGCCCGCCTTGAGCCCCTCGCTGCCCGCCCAGGTCCCGTTCTGGGAGCCCATGTCCGCCAGCCGGCAGCCCCCGGCGTGGGGCCAGAGGCGAGCGTGGAGGCGGCTGACCGAGCGCTCGTCGAGCACGATGTCGCGCTCCGAGTCGCGCCCGACGCTGAGCTCGCTCCCGCGCACGAGGCGATAGACCCGCGACGAGCCGAGGTCCTTGCGCCCGTCGGCGTCCTGGCGCTCGAGCAGGAAGGTCTGGCCCCCGTCGAGGTCGGCCTCCTCGCCTTCGGTCGCGACCTGGAGCAGGAAGGGTCCCGACTCCGGCCCGACCCCGCTGAGGTGGTCGCTCTTGATCAGGCTCTGCAGGGGCGCGCCGCTGCGAGGCAGCTCCAGGGGAGCCTCCTCGCTCGAGAGGGCCTCCAGCGCGAGGCGGTAGAGCCCCGCCGGCTCGAGGAAGAGCAGCTCCCCCTCCCCCATGCTGATCGCCTGCCCGTTGCGGAGCGGCACCGGGCGGCTGGGGACGACCCGCCCCGAGACCTTGGTCCGGGCCCGCCCGTCCAGGTCGTGCAGCCGCCAGCGGCCGCCCTCGCCCGTGAACTCGGCGTGCTCGGCCACCATGCCCTTGCAGGCGCGCAGGCGCACGTCCCCGCACTGGCCCGCGACGAGGGGCGAGCACTCCTCGACGAGAGGGTGGATCCGCACCGCCTCGGCGTAGTTGGCCGCCTGGAGCAGGTGGCGGTTGAGGCTCGCGCCGCGGACCAGGGTCACGCCCGGGGGGAGCTCGACCAGCACCGGGTAGGGCCAGCGCTCGCGGAAGTCGCTCGCGGAGAGCGAGCCCACCCGCCCGAGCAGGTCGCACAGCTCGATCGACTTGACGAGGTCTTGCTTAGGCCGCATCGCTCACCTCCACCAGGTTCTCGGCCGCGATCCGCGCGAAGCGCTGACCGAGCTCGGCCAGCTCGCTCCCCAGCGCCTCGGCGCGGGCCGGGTCGGGGGCGCGCTCCAGCTCGTCGGCCAGCGCCCGCAGGGCCGCGAGCGGATCGATCGCGACGCTCGGCGCGGGCTCCGCAGGCGCTGGCCCGGACTCGCTCGGCGCGGCGCTCCCGAGGAGCACGGGCTCCTCGGGTCGCGCCTCGGCAAGCGGGGCGCTGCCCAGCAGCACGGGCTCACCCGGGCGCCCCTCGACGCGCTTGGCCTCCCCCAGCAGCGCCGGCTCGCTCCCGGCCTCGGCGGGGTTGGGCGGCTGGAAGGGGACCGCCTCCTGAAACCCGGGCAGGGGCTGCGGGCGCCGCAGGCGGACCGTGACGCCCCGAGGCCGGCCTCGCTTGACGCGAGGCACGCGGCGGGTGACGGCGTTGCGCAGCGGCAGGAAGGGCCGCTCGCTGGTCCCTGCCAGCTCCCCATTGAGCTGGCGGCGAGCGTCGGCGGCCTGCTTGCGCAGCGCGCTCAGCTCCTGCTTGGGCGTCCGCCCCGCGCGTCGGCGCTCCTGGGCCGTAGCCCGCACCTCCCCCAGGAAGTCGAGGAAGTCCGCGTCGGGCTGAGCAGGCGGCGTCGGCGGCTCCTCCTGCGTGGGCTCGGGAGCCGGTCGCGCGGCGGCTGGGGGCCTCGCGACAGGGCGGGTCTTGGCCAGGGCCTTGGCGCCCGCGAGGCACACGTGGCCGAAGCTGGCTGGCTGGGTCTCGGGAGCCTCGCTCGGCTCCTCGGGCTCGGGTCGCTGCTGGAGGTCGACCCAGCCGCTCACCAGGGACAAGCGCAGCCGGTGCCGCCAGCTCCAGAAGGCCGCCAGGAGCAGCCCGCCTCCGAACAGGGCGGAGAACGCGTAGAGCACGCTCCACGAGACCTGATTGTCCAAGAAGGCGTTCATAGGCAGACCCTCGAGCCGAGGCCTGGCCAGGTGCATCGCGGGTGCCAATCGCAGAACGTGTAGCGGCCGTGAGCTCGCCGAGCAGGGGGGGCGTCCGGGCCACCCTCAGAGGGGCCTGGGAGCCCCGGGCCCGCTAACCCTCGCGCTCCCAGCAGCCCAGACGGGCGACGTGCTCGCAGAGGCGCTCGCTCAGGTCGACGAGGTCTCCCTGGAGGGGATCCAGCAGCTCGGCCGGGGCCAGCAGCCACACCTCGTGATAGGCGCGGGGCAGGAGCGCGTCGCTCGCGACCCGCGCCACGAGGAGCGAGCGGCCGTCGCTCGCGCGCAGGCGCTCCAGCCGGCTGCGCAGGTCCTGATAGCGGCGCCAGCTCTTGACCGCCCGGGGCGACTTGTTGAACAGGTAGCAGAGCAGGACGCCGCCGCGGGAGGCCTCCAGCGCGCGGGGCAGCACGGGCTCGGAGCGATCGAAGAGGTCGTAGGGGTCGAGCAGGAAGAGATCGGCCGCCGAGTCGGGCCGGAAGCCCTCCTCGCCGCTCTCGAGCGCGAGGGCCTCGGCGAGGCCGCTCTCGCGCCAGGCCGCGAGGCGCGCGGCGTCCTGGTCGAACACCTCGGCTCCCGCCAGGCGGTCGGCCTCGCGCCAGCGGTCGATCACGAGGCGGGCCGTGGAGGGGAAGCGCTCGCCCGCGGTGTAGGCGGGCAGGCGCGAGCAGAGCAGGGGGAGGGGCAGGCCGCGCAGGCGGGCGGCGGCGGGCGCGGTCAGGGGGTAGTCGGGCGCGCCGGCGTAGGGGTCGAGCAGGCGCAGCGGCCCTTCGCGGGCGCTGAGGAGCGCGTTCGCGACGCGGAGCGCCCAGGCGTGCTTGAGCAGGTCGCCCCAGCAGCCTGGCTCGTAGCGCAGGTTGAGCCCCGGGTTCAGGGCCTCGTTGGCGACCTTCCAGCTCCAGCCCGTGTCGCGGCTCATTGGGGCTGACGGGGGAGCGGCCACACCGGGATCGCGAGGTTGGTCTCGCGCGCCAGGCGGACCTGCGCGACCAGGCGCGCGAAGCGCGGGTCGTCGCGCAGCGAGGCCAGGTCGTGGTCGAAGCGGAGGTGGGTGATGTCCTTGGAGCCGAAGCGGATCGCGCGCCGCAGCAGGCGCAGGGCGTCGTCCTTGCGGCCCAGGTGCGCCAGCGCGCAGGCCGCGTTGAAGGCGGCGTACCACTCGTTGGGCTTCACCCAGCGGATCCGCTGGAAGCTGATCAGCGCGTCGCTGAACTGACCCGCGTAGAGCTGATCGATCCCGACCTCGTTGAGGGCCGTCACGCGCTCGGCCCCGCGCGCGTCGCGCAGGCGGCGCTGAGAGACCGGCAGCGCGCGCTCGAGCACGAACTCCGGCGCCCCCAGCAGGCCGAGGCAGCGGGCCATGGCGTGCTGGACCTCGTTGGCGCCGCGCATGCTCGTGACCTGAGGCGCGAGCACTCCGCGCGCCATGGCCGGGGGGGCGCGGGGCAGCG
>CALDQK010000571.1 GCA_937911525.1 uncultured bacterium | reverse complement strand
GCAGCCGCTCGAGGCGCGGGTCGTCGGGGCTGCACTCGGACGAGAGCAGCTCGACGGCGTGGGCCCGCTCGGCGGCGGTGCGGCTGGAGAGGAAGCGCTCGACCTCGGGACGGGCCGCCTCCCAGTCGCGCCGGAGGAGGGGCTGGGCGGCCTGGCGCAGGCGCGCCGCGCGGGCGACGCCGCAGGCGGCCAGCTCGGGCCACAGCCCGGCCAGGGGGAGGTTGAGGCGCTCGAGCAGCGCGACCCGCGCGGCGCGCTCGTCGGCGTGGCCCTCGAGGAGCGCGGCGCGGAGGAGCTCCTCGTAGTCCTCGGCGAGGCGCTGGCCGACGTCGTCCATGCCACCCAGGACCTGGCCGAGGCGGTGGTTCGAGCGCCACCAGGCCCGCAGCAGGCGCGCCGGCTGGTCCGCGCAGGCCGCGAACTCGCAGGTCGCCTCCAGCTGCGCGAAGCTGAGCGCGGTCCGGGCTCGTTGGCTGCTCCATACGCTCGGCTGGGCGCTGCTCGACTCCCAGAGCAGGACCGCGAGCCAGGCCGGAGCGGCCTCGCTCAGCTGCGCTCGCGGGGCGAGGGCGGCCAGGAACACCAGGCCCAGGCGCAGCAAGGCGGGGGGCGGCAAGTGAGGCGTCGAGGCGCGCAGGTCGCGCTCGCGCAGGTGCCCGGGGTAGTCGCCCAGCTTGAGGCCGAGCTGCTCGGCGGCCTGGGGCTCTTCGACCAGCTGGTCGAGGATCCAGGCCTCCCCGCCGTCGCGGACGAAGCCGAGCGCGGGGCCAGCTCGCAGCGGCCCGAGGCCAGCGAGCTCTCGCTCGAGCGCGGAGAGCGCGGCCGAGGGCAGCTCGACGGGGACCGTGGGGTCGATCCGTCCCATCAGCTCGACCCAGGGCGGGAACTTCACCCCGGCGTCCGCGAGGCGGCCTTGCAGGCGGGCGAGCGCGGCTTGCGCCTCACCGTCGCCGAGCGCCGCTGCTCGCTCCAGTCGCCTCAGTCGCTCGTCACCCATGAGTGCGGATCGTACCTCCATTGGCGAGTAGACTCCCGGGTTCATGGAAGCGCTGGTCACGGGGGCAACTGGGTTCATTGGCAGCTGGATCGCGCGGACCCTGGTCGAAGAGGGTTGGACGGTCCGCTGCCTGGTGCGCGAGAGCTCGCCTCGCGAGCAGCTCGAGGGCTGCGCGGTGACCTTCGTGGAGGGCGACCTGCGCGACGAGGCCTCCCTGCGCGAGGCGGTCCAGGGCTGCGACGCCGTGTTCCACGCCGCGGCCTACTACGCGCTCTGGTCGAGCGACCCCAGCGCCTTCGTCGAGATCAACGTCGAGGGCACGCGCCGCGTGCTCGCCGCCGCCAAGGAGGCGGGCGTCGGCCGCGTGGTCTACACCAGCAGTGTGGCCTGCATCGGCCAGGCGCCGCCGGAGGGCCTCGCCAACGAGGACACCGTCGCCAACGAGGACGACCTCTGCGGCGACTACAAGGTGACCAAGTTCCAGGCCGAGCAGCTCGCCCTCGAGGCGGCGGCGGCGGGTCAGGACGTGGTGATCGTCAACCCGAGCTCCACGATCGGGCCGGGGGACGTCAAGCCGACCCCGACGGGCAAGATCCTGGTCGACTTCCTGAGCGGGAAGATGCCCGCCTACCTCGACACCGGGCTCAACTTCGTCGACGTGCGCGACGTGGCGCGCGGGCACCTCTTGGCCTTCCAGAAGGGCCAGCGCGGCCGGCGCTACATCCTCGGCAACCGCGAGGGCAACAAGAGCCTGCACGAGTTCCTCGTCGCCGTGGGCGAGGTCACCGGCAAGCGCCCGCCCCGCTTCAAGATCCCCTACGGCGTGGCCTACATGGCCGGCGCCGCGAGCACCTTCTGGGCCGGCCTGACCAAGCAGACCCCGGGCGTGCCGCTCAACGGGGTCAAGATGGCCAAGCACCGGATGTTCTTCGACCCCTCGCGGGCGATCGAGGAGCTGGGGCTGCCTCAGACGCCGCTCGCCACGACCCTCGCCGACGCGGTGGCCTGGTTCCGCGAGCGCGGCATGGTCCCCGCGCAGGCTTGAGCGCGGGGACGCGGCGAGCGTGAGGCTGGACCCTTGGCGCGCCCTGGCCCGGGCGATCGCGGCCCGCCCGCTCGCGGTGGCCGCCGTGGGGGTGCTGGTGTGCGTCCTGGCGGGCGCCTTCGCCAGCCAGAACCTGGGCTTCAAGACCTCGCGCATCGAGCTGACGGGCGCGGAGCTCGACTTCGCGCGCCGGCACCTCGAGCTGGAGGCCGAGTTCGGGGATCTGAACCGGATCGTGGTCGCGGTCCAGGGCGAGCCGAGCCGCTGTCGGGCCTACGCCGACGAGCTGGCCGCGCGCGTGCGCGCTGACGAAGAGCACTTCCGCGGCGTGTTCGCGCGCCTCTCGCCCGCGGACCTCGGGCCTCAGGCGCTGGTGTTCCTGCCCCCCCAGCAGCTGACCGAGGCGGCGGGGACCCTCGAGCGGCTGGGCCCCGAGCTGCGCGCCGGCGCCCTGGCCGGGAGCCTGGGGGCGCTCGCGGCCGAGCTGCGCTGGCGCCTCGACGACCCCGAGGCCGAGCAGGCCAGCGAAGCGGGCGCGCTGGGTGAGCTCGCGCCGCGCCTCCTGCAGGACACCGCGCGGGCCCTGCGCGGAGAGCCGGTCCGCGAGACGCCGCTGGATCGGATCCCGGCCCTCGACGAGGAGGGCTACACCTGGGGCGCGGACGGGCGGACGCTCCTGGTGCTGGTCGCCTTCCGCGAGGAGGGCAGCGCGCTCGACCCGCGCACGGCGGCCGTCGAGGCGCTGCGCGGGCTGGTCGCCGAGCTGGCCCCCGCCAACCCCGAGCTGAAGGTCGGCCTGACCGGCAAGCCGGTGCTCGAGGTCGACGAGATGAAGACCTACGAGGCCGACTCGCTGCGCGCGAGCCTGGTGGCGCTGATCGGAGTGACCCTGCTCCTGGTCCTGGCCCTGCGCCGGCTGAGCGCGCCGCTCCTGGTCGGCTTCTCGCTCGCGCTCTCGGTCGCGCTGACCCTCGGCCTGGCGGCGCTGTGGCCCGGGCACTTGAACCTGATGGCCGTGGTGTTCGTGATCGTCGTGATCGGCCTGGGCGTCGACTTCGGGATCCACCTGATCGGCCGCTACGACGAGGCCCGCCGCGCCGGGAGCCCTCCGGCCGATGCGATCACGACCGCCCTCGGCAAGACCGGGCCGGCGGTGGCCGCCGGGGCCGCGACGACGGCCGGCGCCTTCTTCGGCGCCATGACGACCGACTTCAAGGGCCTGCGCGAGTTCGGCGCCGTCGCCGGGCTAGGGGTGCTGGCCTCGGTCGCGGTCATGCTGAGCGTCCTGCCGGCGCTGGTCCTGAGGATCGACCGGCGAGACCCCGGGGCTCCGCGACCCTCTCCCTTCGCGGGCCTCGACCGGCTGACCCACCGTCGACCGCGCCTGATGCTGGCGGCGATCGCGCTGCTCAGCCTGGGCGCCGCCTGCGCGCTGCCCTACCTGCGCTACGACGCCAACCTGCTCGAGATGCAGGACCCCCAGCTGGACTCGGTCCAGCTCGAGCTGGCGCTGCTCGAGGACCAGCGCCTGACGAGCCTGTTCCTCGCTCACGCGACCAAGGACCTGAGCGAGCTGGCCGAGGTCAGCTCGCGCGTAGGCGCGCTCCCCGGCGTCCGCAGCGTCCAGAGCGCGCTGAGCGTCTACCCCGCCGACGCCCAGGAGCGGCTCGGCCCAGCCCGACGAGTGCAGACGCTCTTGCGCGCGGCGCTCCAGCCGCCGCCGCCGCCCTCGACGCCGGCGGCGATCGCGCGCTCGCTCGAGGCCCTGGACGAGGCCTTGAGCGACGGGCTCGAGCAGGCCGTCGCCAACGACCTCGGCGAGGCGATCCGGCGCCTGGAGGAGCTGAGCGACCTCTGCGGCGCCGCGCAGGAGGCCCTCGCGGCGGGCGCGCCCGACGCGGCGCTGAAGGACTACGACCGACGCCTGGGCGAGGCGCTGCAGCGGCGGG
>CALDQK010000570.1 GCA_937911525.1 uncultured bacterium | reverse complement strand
GGGCGGCGCCCGGGATCGCGGGGCCCTCGTGGAGCACGAGCAGGTCCAGCCCGCGCGTGACCAGCTCGCCGACGCGCTCCAGGAAGAGGTCCAGCCGGCGCCGCATGGGCTTGCGGGGGTTGCCGACGATCCCGCTCAGGCCGCCCACGCGCAGGCCGTCGAGGGAGGTCGCGCGGCCGTCGAGGACGTGCCCGACCCCGCGCGCGGCGAAGCGGTGCAGCCCGCGCAGGCCGCGCTCGTCGCCGAAGCCGTCGTGGTTGCCGCCGACCCCCGCGACCCAGCGGAAGCGCTCGGCGAAGGCGCGCCACACCGAGCGCACGTCGCCGTAGCCCCCGCGCTTGGCGGCGCCAGGCACGGCGTAGAGGTCACCGGCCAGGACGACCCCGACCCGCTCCAGGGGCGGGAGTTCGCCCATCAGCGAGCGCAGCTCGAGCTCCTCGGCGAGGGCCTCCCCGAGCAGACGCGGGGGCCCATGCTGGGGGCGCGGCAGCTCGCGTCCCTGCAGGTCGGAGGTCACGACCAGCGCCTCGAGCTCGGCCGGGAGCCCGGCGACGGTGCCCTCGAGCACGGGCAGCTCGACCTCGACCGCCCCGCGCCCGCGCGGTGCGGCGTTGAGGTAGGGCAGCGTCCAGGCCGCTTCGAGTTGGAGGCCGGTGACCTTCATGCCCCAAGCGACGCTGGCTAGCCCGCCAGCTGTCGCCGGCGCCGCAAGGCGTGCGCTCGGTCTAGGCGCGTGGAAGGCTCACTACCGCGCGGCCTACGTGAACCTCTGCGAGGGTCGACCCGCGCGCTTCCCACCCGGCACCTGGGGCCGCCACCGCTTCCCCCGCGCCCTCCCTGCCCCGCGCGATCCCCCCGACACCTAGCCCCTAGGGGCCTGACCGTCGTCCGATCCACACAATTGCCCGCCGCTCGCCTGCCACGCAGGCCGAGCCCGCTCCTCCGTACGCGCGCGGCCAGGCTGCGCCCTCAGCCACCCGCGCTCAGCCCCTCAAAGGGCCCAGAACCGGGTTCTCCCCAGCGCCCGGCGGACCTGGAATTTCGCGCGCAACTTTCAAGCCAAGACCGACGTGCGAGCCAACCCCAAGTCCAGGGGCCTCTTGATCCGTCCCCCGGACGGATCACACCAGCTCGGACTCGCCCGGGCCGCGCAACAGCTCGACCGCGAACAGGGCCGCGCCGGTCGCGACGAGCAGGATCGTCGAGAGGGCGGCGGCCGGGCCGAAGGTGCCGTCGAGGACCTGGAGGTAGATCTTGACTGGCATCGTGATCGTGCGGCCGACGTAGAGCACGACCGAGGCCGAGAGCTCGTTGATCGCGGTCACCCAGGCCAGGAGCGCGCCGGCCAGGATCCCGGGGGTCATGAGCGGCAGGGTCACGCGCAGGAAGGACTGGGTCGGTGAGGCGCCCAGGCTCGCGGCGGCCTCCTCGAGGCTGGGGTCGATCTGGGCGAGGATCCCCGCGCTGCTGCGGACCGAGTAGGGCAGGCGGCGGATCAGGTAGGCCAGGATCAGGATCGCAGGGCCCCCGAGCAGGAAGAGCGGCGGCTCGTCGAAGGTCACCACGAAGCCCATGCCGAGGACCAGGCCCGGGACGAGGTAGGGCAGCATCAGCAAGCCGTCGAGGGCCTTGGCCCACAGGCTCTGGCGGCGAGCGACCGCGTAGCCGAGCAGCGCGCCGAGGACCACGATCGCGGCGGTCGCGGCCAGGGAGTAGACCGCGCTGTTGCCGATCGCGCGCGGCACGCCGGCCAGCACGGCGCGGTAGCTGTCGAGGCCGAAGCCCGGCTGGAACACGGGGCCGCTCGTGCGGCGGAAGGAGGTCGCCGCGACCACCAGCAAGGGGAGCGTCGAGAGCGCGACGATTCCGTAGCAGAGCGCGACCGCCAGGACGTGGCGCCAGCCGCGCAGGCGCTCGACCCGAGGGCGCGCGAGCAGGTCCCCCGCGACCTTGCGGCGCGAGAGCACGCGCTGGAACACGAGCGCGCAGCCCGAGAGCGCGATCAGGACCAGGCACACCGCGGCCGCCAACCCCGGGCGCGTCGAGAGCTCGCTCGTGAACAGGTCGTAGGCCAGGGTCGGCAGGACGCGGTAGTTCCGCCCCAGGATCATGGGCGTCCCGAAGTTGGCCAGGGACATCATGAACGCGATCAAGGCGCCGGCGCTGAGAGAGGGCAGCACGAGGGGCAGGGTCACCCGGCGGAAGCGGCGCCAGGGGCTCGCGCCGAGGCTCGCGGCGGCCTCCTCGAGGGTCCGGTCCACTGCGCTCAGGGCGCCGCGGGTGAGCAGGAACACGAAGGCGTAATACTGACTCGCGAACACGAGCACGATCCCGCCGGGCCCGTAGATCGTGGGGAGGTCCAGGCCGAGCGACCCGTCCACCCAGCGCCGCACGAAGCCGCTCTGGCCGAGCATCAGGATCCAGGCGTAGGCGCCAATGAAGGGCGGCGAGAGGAGCGAGAGCACCGCCAGGGTCGAGAGCAGCCGCTTGCCGGGGATCTCGTAGCGCGCCAGGAGGAAGGCCAAGGGCACGCCGAGCAAGAGCGCGCCCAGCGCGCCGCCGAGCGAGACCACCAGGCTGTGCGCGAGCGCCTTGCGATACGTGGGGTTGGTCGCGACCTCGGCCAGGTTCACCAGCGAGAGCTGGCCCGTCTCGGGGTCCAGGAGGGCGTGCTTGAAAATGCTCGCCAGGGGTACGAGCAGCAGGATCGCCACCAGCAGGTAGCCGGCGACGACCACCCAGGTCCAAGGGTCGCGCGCCGCCCTCACTCCGGGGGCTCGACCCGGGACCCGTCCGCCGCGAAGCGGTGCGCTCGCTCGGGGGCGAGCTCGACCTGGACCTCCTCGCCCTCGCGCCAGGCGCTGGGCTCGGGGCGGTGGACCTCGACCTCGAGCTCCAGGCCCTCGCCGCAGTCGAGCCGCACTTGCAGCACCGGGCCCAGGAACACCCGCGCCCGGACGCGCGCGGCGAGCTTGGGCGCCGAGAGCTGGCCGTCGGCGGGGTGGAGGCTCAGGTCCTCGGGGCGCAGCCCGAGCTGGTGCGCCGCGCCGGCCAGCTCTGGAGCCCGCGCGGCGGGGAGGAAGTTCATCCGCCCCACGAAGCCAGCCACGAAGGCGTTGGCGGGACGGCGGTAGACCTCGTTTGGGGCGCCGACCTGCTGGACGCGGCCCGCCTCGAACACGGCCAAGCGGTCCGAGATCGCGAGCGCCTCCTCCTGGTCGTGGGTGACGTAGAGCGTCGTGCGCCCCGCCGCCTGCTGCAGGGCGCGGATCTCGCTGCGGGTCTCGACCCGCAGCTTGGCGTCGAGGTTGCTCAGGGGCTCGTCCATGAGCAGGACCGCGGGCTCGATCACGAGCGCCCGCGCGATCCCGACGCGCTGCCGCTGGCCGCCGCTGAGCTGGTCGGGGCGGCGCTCGCCCAGGTCCTCCAGCCGGACCGCGGCCAGGGCGCGCTCGACCCGGGGCCCGATCTCGGCCCGGGCGACGCGGCGCTCCTCGAGCCCGAAGGCGACGTTCTCGGCCACGCTCAGGTGCGGGAAGAGCGCGTAGCTCTGGAACACCAGGCCCACGTCGCGCCGATGCGGCGGCACCTCGTCGACCTCGCGTCCCCCGATCGAGACCACGCCCGCGTCCTGGCGGTGAAAGCCCGCAACCGTGCGCAGGAGCGTCGTCTTGCCGCAGCCGCTCGGCCCCAGCAGCGTGAACAGCTCTCCCGCCGCGACGCTGAGCGAGACCGCCGCGAGGGCCTGGACCTCGCCGAAGCGCTTGCTGATCTCGCGCAGCTCGACGGACACAGGCGCTACTTGCCCAGGGCCGCGACCCGCTCGCGCCAGCGCTTCAAGAGCGTCTCCTTGCGCTCCGCGGCCCAGCGGAAGTCGTAGGGCTGCGCCGAGATCTCCTTCAAGGGCGGGAGGCCCTCGGGCGGAGCGACGTCGCTGCGGACCGAGCGCCGGCCCATTTCCTTGACCAGCGCCTCCTGGACGGGCTTGCTCAGGGCCCACTCCACGAAGCGCTTGGCCGCCTCGGGGTGGGGCGCGCCCTTGACCAGCGCCAGGCCGTCGGGCGCCGTCAGGGTCCCGTCCTCGGGGTAGACCAGCTCGACCGGCCCGCCGCCCTTCACGTAGCGCCGCGCGCTGTCCTCGAGCGTGATCCCGACCCGCGCCTCGCCGTCGTTGACCAGGCGCGGGACGGCGGAGCTGCTCCCCGAGAGGACGGCGTTGCCCAGCAGCGCGTCCACGATCGGCCAGCCCTTCTCCTCGCCGTGCAGCCGCAAGACCGCGACGAGCTGCATGAAGGCCGAGCCCGACTTGTCCGCCCGAGCCGAGCTGAGCTGGTCCTTCAGCGCGGCGTCGCCCAGCTGGTCCCAGCGCGTGGGGCGCGGGCCCTCGCCCTTGCCGACCAGGAACACCGGCACGATCACGGTATAGGGCAGCCAGGGGCTCTCGCCGACCGCCTGGCGGTAGGCGGGCTCGACGGCCTCGAAGGCCTTGGGGCGCCAGGGGTCGAGCACCTCGGGGTGCCCCTCGAGCTGATCCCCCGCGATGCTCCAGATCACGTCGCACTGGGGCGCCTTGCGCTCGGCTAGCACGCGCTGGATCACCTCGCCCGAGCCGAGCTTGACCACGTCGACCTCGATCCCGGTCTCAGCGGTGAAGCGCGCCGCGAGCGCGTCGATCACGTCCTGGCTATGGGCGCTGTAGACCGAGACCCGCTCGCCGCCGCCTCCGGATTGCCCCTGGAGGTAGAGGGCCACGCCGGCGCCGAGGGCGCCGAACAGGAACACGAGCAGCAGGACCTTGAGCGGATGACGCATGGCGCGGAATTGTCACGCCCGAGCCGGCTGAGGGCAAGCCGCGCTCACTGGTCGCGCGCGAAGAGCTCCAGGCGCTCCCCAATCTCGCGCAAGGCCGCCGCGGCCATGGGGAGGCGCTCGCTCGCCAGCTCGGGCTGCG
>CALDQK010000569.1 GCA_937911525.1 uncultured bacterium | reverse complement strand
ACGCGTAGCGACGAAGTCGAACCGAGCGCGTTTCGCTCTGAAGTGTGTGCGAGGGCTCCTCGGGTGCTCGCTGTCGCTCGCAATCCGCGCGAGACCCGCGGGACAGCTGCTCGACCTGCGTGGGCCTCCCTTGGACAGCTGCTCCGCCGGATTAGGATCGCTCGCTCGCATGAGGCCCAGGAGATCGAGCTCCTGGGTCTCTGCGTGACAACGCTGTGACCCCGAAGGGCTCTACTCCGACACGTGGCTTCCTCCGCTGATATCGAGCGCTGGCTGATCGAGGCGACCCCCGCGGTCGTGGGCGGCTTCGTGCACCGGATCTGGCGCACGGACTCGAGCTGGGACCTGCTCGCGCGGCACCACGAGCAGGGCGACCCCGAGGAGCGCGCCCTGCGACGGGCCGTGCTCGAGGCGGCGCTGCCCAGCGCCTACGCCCGCTGCGTGGCCATGACCCCGGCCGCGGCGCAGGCCGACGACAAGAAGCTCAAGAAGCGCTGGGCCAAGGACCGCCACCCCTTCCTCGGGCTGCTGCGCAAGCACCTCGTCGGGGCGCGCATCACGGGCCTGGAGCAAGTCGAGGGCGAGCGGATCGTGCTCCTGCGGGCCGAGCTGAGCCCCGAGCAGGCGGCCAGCGAGGACGTGCCGCGCCGCCCGGTGCTCGTGATCGAGCTCCTGGGCCGCAACGGCAACCTGATCCTGGCGCACGAGGACGACCCCGACGCGACCGGGCCGCTGATCCTGGGCTCGCTCTACGCCGGCAAGGCCAAGCGCCCCTTCGAGCGCGGGCTCCCCTACAAGGCCCCGCCCCGGCGGGACCCCAAGCAGCCGCCCGTGCCCACGATCGCCGTCGACGTCGAGCCGGACCCCGAGACCCTGCCCCTCGGCGCCGCCGTGCGCGAGCAGCTGCGCGACGCCGAGCGCGAAGCCCTGGCCAGCTCGCGCCTGGCCTCGCTGACCTCGGCCGCGCGCAAGGCGCTCTCGCGCAGCGAGGGGATCGCCCACAAGCTCGAGCAGCAGCTGGCCGAGGTCGGCAAGGCCGACGGCTACGAGGCCGAAGGCGACCTGATCAAGGCGAACCTGGGCGCGATCAAGAAGGGCATGTCCTCGATCGAGGTGACCGACTACAGCTCGGGCGAGGGCGTGGTGGTCGAGCTGAAGCTCGACCCCCAGAAGGACGCGCTCGAGAACATGAAGTCGCGCTACAAGCGGGCCAAGAAGCTGCGCAAGGGCGAAGCCAGCGTGCTTCAGCGCCAGGGCGAGACCGACGCCCAGCTGGCCGAACTGGGCGAGCTCCTCGCCGAGCTCGAGGCCCTCGACCCCGAGGACGGCGACGCCCTCGACCGGCTGGAGGCCGCCCTGCGCAAGCGAGGCGCGCTGCCCAAGGAGCAGGCCAAGAAGCAGAAGCAGCAGGTCAACCAGGGCCCGCGCAGCTTCCTGACCAAGGAGGGCCACGAGGTCCTCGTGGGGCGCAGCGACGACGAGAACGACAAGCTGACGATGCGGATCGCGCGCGGGAACGACCTCTTCTTCCACGTCGCTGGCTGCCCCGGCAGCCACGTGATCCTGCGGGTCGACAAGAAGCGCCCGCCCAACCACGAGTCGCTCGTCGACGCGGCGGCGCTGGCGGTCCACTACAGCAAGGCCCGCCAGCGCGGCAAGGTGGACGTGCACTACACGCCGCGCAAGTGGGTCAAGAAGCCCAAGGGCGCCAAGGCGGGGCTGGTCCAGATCAGCAACTTCAAGACGGTGCGCGCGGGCGGAGAGCCAGAGCGTCTCGAGCGGCTCTTCGCCACGCTCGGGCGAGACGAGGAGGACGAATGAGGTCCACGAACACGGGCGCCTGCGGGCTGATCCTGCTGAGCCTGGCGCTCTGCGCCGGCTGCAACGGCAAGGACGAGGGCGAGGACCGGCCCCCCGAGCGGGTCACGACCCACCTCGAGCCGCCGCCCAACTCGACCGTCGAGCAGCCCGAGTTCAACTATGAGTGGGCCGACCTCGAGCGCGACGACCAGGGGCGCGTCGACGCCTACGAGAAGGCGCGTTGGATCACCGAGCGCTTCAACGCGGCCAAGCGGCTGCTGGCCCTCGACGTGCCGGCGCGCGTCCAGGCCGGCCAGATCCTCGAGCAGATCCTCAAGCGCGACCCCGCGGCCAGCACGGTCCGGCTGATGCTGGCCCAGCTCCGCTTCGCCGAGGCCGCCTACTGGTTCCAGGCCACCGACGCCTGGGCCTTCCAGATCGACTGGATGGCGGTCAAGAAGACCCGCGTCGAGGACGGCGAGCAGGGGCCGACCCTGAGCAAGGAGGAGCTCGAGGAGGCGATCAAGCAGGCCCTGCCCTACGTCGAGGAGGGCAACAAGCAGATCCGCCGCACGGCCAGCTCGTCTTTGACCCACTTCCTCCGCTACCGCGCGGCGCGCCCCGACGACGAGAAGATCGCCGACTACCTCTGGAAGCTCTACTTCTTCCTCCAGCGCTACCAGGAGGCTCAGGAGTGGCTCAACTACGTGCTGGCCGAGTGGGAGCGCCGCGATCAGCCCCGCGAGGACCCGCTCTACAAGAAGTACCTCGACATCGCCGAGACGATCTCGAACTACCTGGCCGAGCTGGAGCTGGCCAAGGAGAGCGGCAAGACCGGCGGCCCCCTGCCCTGGCGCGACCCCGCCCTGCGCGCCGAGCAGCGCCTGATCCTCTCGGATGACCGCCGCTAGCCCGAATCCTGCCCGAATCCGAGCCTGCGAGGATCGGGCTGGGTCGGGCTAGGCCGGATTCTGCACCGCCTCGTTCCTCGGCGGAGCAGAACCCGGCCTAGCGGATCA
>CALDQK010000568.1 GCA_937911525.1 uncultured bacterium | reverse complement strand
TTCGAGGCGCTCAACGCTCGTGGCACCCCCCTCTCGGCCACCGACCTCGTCAAGAACCTTCTGTTCATGCGCGCCGACCGTGAGAACGCCAACGCCGAGGCCCTCTACGACGTCCACTGGAAGCGGTTCGACGACGCGAAGGACTGGTGGCGCGAGGTCGTCGGCGTTGGCCATGCGCAGCGGGCTCGCGAAGACGTGCTTATGGGCAACTGGCTCGTGGCCGAGACCGGACGCACGGTCAACATCAGTCGCCTGTACAGCGAGTTCCGCCAATGGCTTGAGGGCGATGTCCGCGAAGTTGAAGTCGCACTCTCCCAACTCAGTGGGTACGCCGACGCCTACGAGCAGATGGAAGGCCGGATTTCCGGTGCCTCAGACCGCGAAGCGGAGGCGTTCGCCACGATTCGCTCGCTTGGCATCATGGCAGCCACTCCCCTTGTCCTTTGGCTCTTGGTGCAGCGAGAAGACAAGCTCGACCCTTCGGAGCGCGAGCTGGCGATTCGCGCGATCGAGAGCTTTGTCGTACGTCGTATGGCGACCAAGCTCCAGACCCGCGCCTACAACCAGGTGTTTGTCGACGTTCTTGCGAAGGCACAAGGGGCAGACCAGAGCGCGGGGAAGGCCGTGATCTCGGCGCTCAAGGCAGGACCGAACGGATACGCCTGGCCGGACACGACGCAGCTCAAGGAGGCGTTCCGCACCGGGCGGTACTACGGGGCCGGGGGCATCAACCGGCGCCGGCTCGCCCTTCTGCTCGGAGCCATCGACGCCCGCCTCCAGGCTGCCGCTGCCAAGAGCGAGCCGCTCACCATCGACTACAGCGGGCTCACTGTCGAGCACGTCATCCCGCAGAAGTGGCGGGCTCACTGGCCAGTCACGCTCGACGACGAGGCGGAGCGGATTCGTGGCGAACACAGGCGCGAGGCCCGCGTTCACTGCATCGGAAACCTGACCCTCGTCACGGGCTCCTTGAACCCTTCGCTGAGCAACGACCCCTGGAAGGCCAAGCGTGCCCAGCTCAAGGAGCACAGCCACCTCAAGCTCAACGCACTCCTGTGCGAGAACGACACCTGGGACGAGGACGCGATCGAGGAGCGCGGCGAGTGGCTCGCAGGCCAGCTCTCGGAGGTGTGGCCGGGGCCCGAGGCGGACCGCTGGGGTTAGAGGAGGCGTTGGAGAAGGAGCCTCCCTGCGCAACACTCCGGCCGTGGGCATGCGAAACCAAGACCGCTACGACCTCTCCGACTGGCTCATCCACTTCACACGGGCTGTTGACCTGGAAGAGGGGCCCGAGTCCTTCCCGATAGACTGGGACCTTGGGGAGATGGTGGAGGACACCAAGCTGTCTCCCTTCTTCCTCCTGCGCAGGATCGTCAGGAAGCGACAGATCCTCTCCACCTGGTCGATGCGCGGAGGCAAGCGGACCATCTACGGACCTGATCCGGCTGTCTGCTTCACCGAGATGCCCATCGGCGCGTTCGTCCAGGCAAGCGCAGAGAGGGCGGAGCGGGGGGAGAACATCAGCAGCTACGCGATCATGATTCCGCGCGTGGACGCCTTCGCCGCGGGTGCCCGCCAGGTCATCTACGGTCTCAGCCAGACCGCGGTGGCTCAGACACACGCTGACGGTAGCCGGCGGCTGCCGACTTCGGCACTCGCGCTGATAGAGCAGTTTCGGTACTCCGCGTATGACCCCACCCGTGCCGGGAAGCTGGACTGGGCGCACGAGCGTGAATGGCGATGGCCGAACCGTTCATCGACCGGCTTCAACGACGTTGAGGCCCCCCGGGGAAGAGAAGCCGAGTGGGAAGAGTGGCAATCGGAGCGCGAGCGGCATGGCCGTCATGAGCACGACGGGCTGTGCCTCGACCGCGACCCGGTCTCGCACGTCGGCCTCATCGTGAAGAGTCAACAGCAAGCGGACCTTCTAGTTCACGACGTCTTGCGCCTCGTGGACCAGGGCGTAGTCCCCGAGTCCTTGTTTGGGTTCGTCCTCGTTCTGCAAAGGCTCCCAGCCGCGAGCGTCCTTGCTGATCAGACCGTCGCCGCGGAGTCCATCAGAAAGTCCACCGTGAATCTCAGCGACTTCTACGCGCTAGGAAACGCGAACAGCCTCGTCGACAAGTTCGACCACATCGTGACGAGTGAACTGGCGAACGTCACGGCGAAGCACACGTTCGAGGCGGGGGGCTGCTGGCTCTGGCTTCGGGACAACAAGCACCCCCTCGTTCGTACGCTCTTCCGCCAAGGCCGCGCGAAGCCGAATCAGCGTGGCCGGTACCTCGTCGAGCTACCTCTCCCTCGCAGCCTCCCTCTGCGGGATCGGCAAGAAGCAACGGGCCGCGTCGCGGAGCGTGTCAGGCAGGCGTTCTCCACCGCAGCCGACTACTACTCCGTGCTCGGCTCACACGACCCCGATGAGCTGCCCTCCTACGCGGGCAACGCGCACGAAGACGATCCCGTCCTCTACAACTACGCGCACACACCAGAAGACTTCTAGTCCAGTCCTCGTCGGCATCACGGAAGGAGGCCGGCATCCGCGAGAAGCCCCGGCCAGGTGGGGCGTTGGAGGTGCTCCGCGTACGAGGCCACGAGGCGCGCCCACTCAGTTAGGGGCACCGCCCGAACGCAGCCGGCACCTGTGCCCCGCGCGTCCTCGAAGAAGGCGATCCCTACGAATCGAGCCCGGTCGCGAGGGTCCCAGACTCGGTCGGGCACACTACGTCCAACAGTCCACAGCGGACCCCCACTCACGCCCTCGGCGCTCCAGTTGTCTTCAACGGAGCCGTCGACCCTGTGCTTGGACCAGTCAACGTGCAGACCAAGTTCGTCGGTGATCCCGGCAGTCCTCGCGGTCGAGTGGTCGGCGCCACAGGAATCGACGACCACCGTGCTGAGATGCAACGAGCGGATCACGTCGGCCGTCGAGATATCGGCGGGGAAGCCGGCCAGGCGCTGATGCTCCAGCAGAAGGTCGCGTCGCGCCGGATCGTCGAGCGCTGACAGGGGGAGCGCCCTCTCACGCAGGGTCCGGGCCTGCTCGGGTTTGAGGACGACGGCCCCCACATCAGGGTAGATGGGTCTCTCCGGAGACGCGATGCACCCCCGTTCCTCGATCGCGCCCTGCCACTCGTCAAAGCCCGCCGGGTCAGTGGACGCGCCGACGGGGTCCGAGAGCAGCCGTAGCTCGACCCAGTGCTTTGCGATCAGATCGCGAACCACATGCCCGGCGGTGGCGACGACAACGTCCGAGCCGATCGAAACGAGGGTGCCCGATCCGTTGGACGCTGTTCCCTTCCGGTTGAAGGCGACGAGCGAGATCGGGAGATACGCATCGAGCGCTCGGAGCTTGTTCTCTTCGAGCGGGTCGCTTTGCTCGCGGCGGCGCATACCCCCCTACACGTAGTTCACGAGGCCAAGCGCACGGCGAAGTTCGTTCGCCTCATCCAGCAGGGCCCGGACCTTCCCGCATTGTGATGGTCGACGCTGCGCCTCTAATGCCTCGTGGATGGCTTGGGCTGCCTGTCTCAGTAGGTCGTCGAGCCTCGCCATCTGGCCTGCCCGGTCCTCGTCGGTCATGTCGCCCCCTTGCACCTCCGAGAGGCGCCGCCGCAGACTAGCAGGAGTCCATGCCTCCTCGCGCGCGGAAGACATGCCTAGACGTCGAACGGGAGCGGCCTGTAGGCATGCCCACGGCGGAGGAGAAGGCGGAGGTCTTCAGCGCCTTAGTCGAGAACGGGCTGAGCTTCATCGAGCGCTCGGCTTCGGAGCTGGAGGAGCACCTGACCCTTTCCATCGCCCACTTCGCGGCTGGTCTGGAGCTGGTGCTGAAGGCCCGCCCGAGCACTGGACGTTGATCGCGGCGAGCCCACACAAGTTCAACTGGTCCGAGGTGAAGTCCGGAGGTGTGTTCACCCTTCAAGCGTCGGAGCTGTGCGATCACGAAGGTTACCGGGACCTCGCTCCAGCACGAGAAGGCGGTCTTCGACGAGGTGTTCCGCCATCGGAACCGCGTGCTCCATTGGCTCCCGCCCGAGGACCTGACCAACGTCGCGGCCGAACAGTGTCGCGCCTGGTAGCGCCCTTCATCACCTCGTCACGGTCAGGTGGGCGGATACGTTCGCCGGGTTTGGCGAGACCATCACGAGGGTCCCCTCGCGGTGTGCTAGGCGCCCTCACGTGGTTGGACGTCTACCGATCGATCCTCCGGCCCGGCGGGGCGTCCACCCAGCCATCGAACTCCAGGAACCGGTTCGGCCTATGGAGCAGCGTCTCGCTCCCGGCGGCGGACACCAAGGCGTGCCAGCCGTCCACCACGGCGCCGGGGTAGCTCGACGCGAAGGCGGCGCACAGCCCGTACATGTCGAGTGGGGCGAGGTCCGGCCCTAGGTCGGATGAACCATGACAGGTGAACTGCGCGAGAGTCGGCTCCCGGATCACACGGTAGACGGATACGACACGCTGCCCCCCGTGGGCGACCGCGAAGAAGCCAGCGGCGAAAAGGTCTGCGGAGACGAAGAACTCGCAGTCACGCGGCTGCTCGACCGGCACGCCTGTGCGGCTACCGTGGTAGAGGAGGTCCCCGACGCGGTGGGGTACGACCTGCGGCAAGCGCTGGATCGCGGCCACGAAACGCGAGTTCCCCGTC
>CALDQK010000567.1 GCA_937911525.1 uncultured bacterium | reverse complement strand
TCCCACAGGTAGGGCACCGGCGCCCCTGCGCGCTTGGCAGCGCGCTGCGCCTCAGCGCAGCCCACCAGGACCCCGACCGGGACCTGAGCGCTTCGAAGCAGGTGCTGACAGAGTGCAGCGTCGCTGCGGTGCTCCACGAGAGCCTCCCCGCACCCTTCTTCGGCGCCCTGAGCCCCTCACCTGAGCGAATTCGAGGGTGGGCTGGGGAATCGGTGGCGCGTTCGCGCTGCGGGAGGGGTGGCCTCCCCTGCCTCGACACTTCGAGCGCACGAACGCGCTCACCGCTCCCTCTGAGGCACGGGTCTCCTGGGGGGCTGCTGGACTCCGGCTGCGAAAGGCGCCGCGATGCTCGAGCGCACCACCTAGGGTCGTAGCCTCTGAGGCACGATTCGAGAGCGCCGTGAAATTCAAACGGAGTGCCGCGCGCGGAAGACCCGGCTATGATCCGCCCGCATGAGCCTCCAAGGGCAGATCGAAGAGACTGGACTAGGGCCGATCATTCAGACCCTGTCCCTCAATCGCTACCGCGGCACCCTGCGCATCGAGACCGAGGCGGGGTCACGCTTCTTCTTCATCTCGGAGGGGGAGATCGTCCTCGTCCGCCAGGTGAAGGCTGAGCCGGTTCGCCTCGGTGACCTCCTGGTCCGCGCCGGACACCTGACGGAGGACCAGCTCGAGCAGGCGCTCGCAGAGCAGCGCCGGCTCGAGAACACGATCCGCCTCGGCGACGCGCTGGCGAAGATGGAGATGGTCACCCCCGATCAGATCGAGGCCGCCGTGCGGAGCAAGTTCGAGGAGGACTTCCTCGACCTCTTCCTGCTCGACAAGGGGCGCTTCGAGTTCATCTTCGGGCTGACCCCCGAGTCCCTCTTCGGCCCCCAGGAGCGCCTTGAGCGGATCTCGCTCTCCACCGAGAGCCTGATGATGGAGGCCATGCGCCGCGTCGACGAGTGGCAGGACATGATCTCCCGCCTGGGCAGCTTCGACACGATCTTCCGCAACCGGACCCAGTCGATCGGCACCCCGATCGAGAGCTACAACTTCGAGAACGTCAACCTGCCCAAGCAGGCGCGGATCGACCTCTACAACCTGCTCGACGGGACGCGTTCGCTGCGCGAGGTGATCGGCGAGGCCCTCCGCGACGGGATCGCCTCGCGCCTGGAGACCTTTCAATACCTGCACGCGCTCGAGCAGAACCAGCTCGTCAAGCCGATGGACTTCAAGACGCTCCTCGCCGAGGCCAAGCAGGCCCTCGGCAGCGGCGAGGTCCAGAGCGCGGCGAAGTACATCCGCGCGATCCTGACCCGCAAGGAGAAGCTCGACCTCGGGCTGGTCAAGCGCTACCTGGAGTTCCTCCGCAAGCAGCAGCGACCGCGCCTGGCCTTCGACGAGGCGCGCCGCTTCGCCGCGCAAGCTCTGGCCGACGGCGACAGCGATGTCGCGATCACGCTCTACGAGGAGGCGATCGACCTCTACGAGACGCCGGAGGTCATCGACCGCCTGTTCTACGCCCTCCTGCGCGCCAACAAGCGCAAGCGGGCGGTGACGGTCGGCCTCAAGCTGCGCGACTTCCTCCAGAGCGAGAACGACCTCGCCGTCGCGACCCGCGTCTCCCAGAACCTGCAGGAGCTCGACCCCGAGAACCCGGAGGTCCTCGAGCTGTGGGGCCTGATCCTCAAGCGACGCGAGCGCAACGAGGACGCCGTCGAGGCCCTGGACCGGGCGCTGGTGGGCCTGCCGCTGCAGCACCCCCGCCGCGGCCCCGTCGTCGCGGCCCTGCTCCAGCTCCAGCCCCACCGCAACGAGCTGCGGGACGAGCAAGAGCTGATCGACCTGCAGAACGCCCGCATCCAGCTGGCGATCGAGCAGCGGCGACGCTGGATCTCGGTCGCCGCGACCTTGGTCGGCGCGCTCGTGGTCTGGTTCCTCTTCGCCGAGTTCCGCGCTCGCGGGCTCGTGTCGGCCGCCGAGCAGGAGCTGTCCAAGGAGGACCTCGGGCCTGACGGCCTGCGCCGGGCCGGCGAGCTGCTGGGCGGCGTCTCCGGCTTCGCGCTCAGCTCCGGCCGCGCCGACGAGCTGCGCGCCGACATTCACGAGCGCTGGACCACGCTCAGCAAGGAAGCCGCGGAGCGCGGCAACGAGCTGATCAAACTCAAGGAGGCCGAGCAGGCCGCCCAGCGGCGGCGTGAAGAGCGAGAGCAGAAGCTCGAGGCGGTCCGCTCCGCCCTGGCCAACTACCGCAACGCGCTCAACGCCGCGGACTACCAGGGCGCGAGCAAGATCGCCCTCGAGACGCGCGCGGCGCACGCGGACGTCGAGGACCCCGGTCTGGCGGCCCAGGTCGAGGACCTGAAGATCTACGCCCGCCTGACGAGCGAGCCGGAGGCGGACGTCCTCGTGGCTGGCAAGGTCGTCGGTCACACGCCGCACGCCCTGCCCATCACGCCAGGGACCCCCGTCACGGCGCGCTTGCGACGCGTCGGCTTTCGTCGCGTCGAGTTCTCCCTCGACGCCACCGGCTACGCAGAGAAGAGCGCGAAGCTCACCCCCGGGCCCGCCTGGGAGCTCGAGCTCAGCGCCGCTCCCTTGCCGATCGTGTCCAACGGCGACTCCGTCCTGATCGCCCTGGGCGACTCGTCGCTGCGCTGCGTGGACGCAGCCTCGGGCGCCGTGCGTTGGGAGGCCGAGGTCCCGGGCGAGGGCACGCTGACCGGCACGACCCTGGTCGGCGAGATCGCCGTCGCGGCGCGCGGTAAGGTCGCGACCGGCTTCAACCTCGTCAGCGGCGAGCGCGAGTGGAGCCGCGCGCTCGAGCTCGAAGGCCCCGCGACCGCGCCGGGTCAGGCGGAGGTCCTCAACCAGGAGGTGATCCTGATCGCCGGCGGCAAGACGGCCCTGGTCCTCGACGCTGCCACGGGCGCGACCTTGCTGACGGTCAGCGATCTGCCGGGAGCCGCCGCGGGGGCGCCCACGGGCGGAGAGGGCTTCGGCTTCGTGCCCCTCGGCGACCGCGTCGTGGGCTTCCCCCTCGCTGGCGGCGGCAAGCGCCGCAGCCCCTTCAACAAGCTCCCCCAGCGGTGGGAGGCGAAGGTCGTGGCTTGCGGCCCGATCCTGTTCGGCAAGACCGCCGAAGCGGTGCTGGTGCCCGTCGCCAAGAACACCGAGCTGCGCCTGCTCGGGTGTCGCACTGGCGTCGTGACGCCGATTGCGCCTGGCTTGGGGCCCCTGGTCGGCTTCACCACGGACCGGGGCACGATCTACTGCCTCGGCAGCAACGGCCAGCTCTCCAGCTTCCGCGGCGACGGCCTCGAGATCCTGGCGGGCAAGCCGGTCGTGACCGCGGCGAGCGGCGGCCCGGTGTTCGTCGATCAGGACGTCGTCCTCGTCGACGAAGCGGGGCAGCTCTCCAGCTTCTCGCGCACGGCCCGCCGACGGGACGCACCTCCCGTCGGCCTCGGGGGTCCGGTGACCCAGGAGCTGAGCTGCGCCGGCCGCTCGATCGTGGCCGTGGTTGGCAAGAAGGTCCTGCTCGTCGAGCTCGTCGCCAAGGACTAGCTCCTTGTTGAGAGGCTGTGGAGAGCTCAGCCCGAGCTCCGTCTGCGGGCAGCGCGAGCGGAATCGCGCGCTGCCCGCCGGCTTGTGGGAGGAGCGGGGAGGGGCCCCCATAAGGCGCTGCCAGGAAGTCGCTTACGGCTAGTAGGCGGGTGTGAGCGGAGCTGTCCGCTGTCTCCTTCTGAGATCTTTGCGATCTGCCAGCCCCCTGCCGGCTCCTCCGCTAAGTGCGTCCACCGACTGACCTCGGTGCTAGACTCCTCGCCCTATGAGGCTCACCCGCTACGTGAAAGAGGAGAACGTCGACCTGGCGTTCGATCCCTTCGCCGGCTCCGGGATCACTCCCGAGGAGCTCGAGCTCGAGATCGAAGAGCTCAGTCCCCGTCAGCGCTGGCAGCGCAAGGAGATCATCCTCGAGCGCCTCGTCGAGCTGCTCGAGCCGAGCGGGAGGATCACCAACCCGCGCAAGTGCCTGACCGACCTGCGCAACCGCGAAGCGAAGGCCTCTACGGCCATGGGGCTGGGGATCGCCATGCCCCACGTGCGCACCGCGCAAGCCAAGGACTTCGTGTTCGGGGTCGCGATCGTGCCCGAGCCCGGCCTGTGGTTCGACGCCATCGACGACATGCCCGTGCGGATCTTCTTTCCGATGGTCGCGCCCACCTACAAGGACCGCTACTACCGCAAGGTCGAGAAGGAGCTCGCCGAGGCCTTCCTCCGCGAGCCCGACGACTTCGAGGGCGGGCTGCGCGAGCAGCTCCTCGCCTGCGAAGAGCCGGGCGAGGTGATCTACCTCCTGAGCAGCCTGCTGGACTGAGGCGCCCTCCACCTTTCGCCGCCAGCCCCGCAAGTGCCAGGTCTTCAGGGACTTGGTGTGCGGGCGCGAGGCAGAGTTGGGATCTATCCTCTCGAGGTGGAAGCCTTCGGCTACTTGGAGGTGAGGCGCGGTCCCTTGCTGGGGCGCGGCTTGGAGCTCGCGGCGGACTACCTCTACGAGGTCGGCGCGGGCGAAGAGTGCCACCTCCAGCTCAGCAGCGAGGGAGTGGCTGAGGTCCACGTGCAGCTGCACGTCCACGAGGGCCGGCTGGTGTTGACCACCCTCGCCGAGACCCGGGTCAACGGCTTCCCCGTCACGGGCAGCGTCTACCTCGATCCAGGCGACCTGCTCGGCGTGGCCGGCGTCGAGGTCCACTACACCCAGGAGCGGCCCGAGCCGCGCGAGCCGATCGAGGTCGTGGCCGACCCGCTCGAGGCCAGCCTGCAAGAGCAGGAGCGCCTGCGGCGCGAGGCGGTCGAGCTGTGCGGGCGGGTCGGCGCGCTCGGCGGCGAGCGCGACGAGCTGCGCGCCGAGG
>CALDQK010000566.1 GCA_937911525.1 uncultured bacterium | reverse complement strand
GGCGTGCTCGGCCTCGAGGAAGGCCGAGACCGCCTCTTCCAGGGCCTCGCTCAGCGGGCTGGGGTCGGACTTTCGCTCAGCGCGGTCCACCTGGATCGCGAGGGCCGTCGTGACCAGACCCAGGTGAGTCAGGTCGTCCACGCCGGCCCCGCGCTCGGCGAAGCCCACCGGGTGTCGCAGGCCCCACAGGAGCGGACCGATCGCCTCGGCCTGGCCCGTGTGCGTCAGCAGGTCGAGGGCGGCGCGGGCAGCGACGCGCCCAGGGAACACCAGCACGTTGGCGGCTCCTCCCAGGGCGCAGCCGGGATAGCGCGCCTGGAGCGCCGGATCGAGGGCCACGTCCGCGGCGAGCGGGCCGTCGGCGGCGAGCCCCTCCTCCCGGACCCGGACCAGGTCGCGCGCGCGCTCGAGGCGCTCGAGGCTGGGGTGGCGACCGGCTCCGTAGCTGACGTCCGCCACGAAGGCGACCCGCGGCTGCTCTTCCCCGAGCGAACGCAGCAGCGCCGCGCCCTGGAGCGCGGCCTCTGCCAGCTCCTCGCTCGTCGCCTCGTGGGCGCCCAGCGCGTCAGCGAACACGACCCGGCGCAGGGCCTCGCCCTGCTTCCAAGCCACGAGGTGGAGACCCGGCCGGCCCCGGACCTCGCTCCGCAGCGGGAGCACGTCCAGCAGCTGCTCGAGCGGCTCGACGGCGGCTCGAGCCGGCGGTCGCGGCGGATCAGGCCGACCAGGCCGTGGGCGTCGCCGCGGAGGACGGTCAGGGCGCCGAACACGCTCGGCTGCTCGACCCAGCGTCGCGCCTCGTCCAGGTCGAGCCCCAGCCGCGGCCCGAGCGTCTTGGCCAGCGCCTCGGCGTAGGGCGCGCGCAGCTTGTCGCGCCGCGGGTTGTGCAGCTTCATGCCGCGCAGGCTGACGCCGAGCCCCTTGGCGCTCGACTCGAGCCGGAACAGGTCCCCCAGCAAGACGGGCTCGGCCAGCCCCTCTTCGAGCAGCCGGCGAGCCGCGAGGAGCATCGCCGGCTCCTCCGCGTCGAGGAACACCAGCTTGCGCGGCGTCTTGCGCGCCCGCGCGACCGCCTCGCTCAAGGCCTGACGCAAGGGGCTCCGCAGCTGCGTCAGCCCGTCCCGGTAGACCCCCGCCTCGATGGGATCGCTGCCTTCGCCCGTCCAGCAGGCCGCCACGGCCGCGGGGGCCACCACGTCCAACAGGCTCGGGTCGTCGAGGGCCGGCAGCTCGTGGCTGGGGCCCGCCCGCTCGACGAGGGCCCGAGCGACGCCGCCGCAGCTCTCGGCGGTCAGGGTCCGCCCGCTGTCGGCGGCCGCGCGAGCCAGCGCGGGCAGGATCCCCTCGTCCTCGTGCTGGACGAGACCGACCAGCGCAGGTCCAACGGGGTCCTCCTCCAGGCCAGCGAGGTTCGCCTCCGGGAGCAGGAACACGTCGACCCCGGCCGGCGGCCCCTCGCGCAGCGAGTCGACCGTCGATCGCTGGGAGACCGGCAGCCCCAGCGCGGTCAGCACGTCGCCGACCCGCGCGGCGGCGCCTCCACCCAGCGCGAAGCGGGCGGCCTCGAGCTCGACCCCGCGCGCGCGCAGCGCGACCAGGGCGCGCGCCGAGTTCAAGATCAGCGGCGCCAGCGCCGCGTCGACGAGGGGCAGGTCGATCCCCTCGTCGAGGACCGCTCGTCGGCGCGGCTCGAGCTCGCAGATCAGCGCCGCCCCCTCGGTCTTGAGGGAGCGAGCCAGCTCGAGCAGGAGCTCGTCGCTGAGCGAGTCCGGCACGACGAGGTCCAGGAGCTCCAACCCAGCGCGCCGAAAGGCAGCGGCCGGCGGAGCAGGGCGTTCGGCGCCGCGCAGCAGGATGACGCGCGCGTCGTGGTGGGGGGTGGGCGTCGACATGCCCCCGTTATAGCGGGCCCAGGGGCTGGGTTCGCCCCCACCCAAGCATCTTTGGACTGGTCTGGGGGGGGCTGCGCGCCGGGCCCCGCCTCCCAGGAGCTAGAGCTTCTCGAAGCGGAGCTTGAAGACGTGCTCCTTCACGAGCCGGTCGTCGCGGCGGACCCACACGCGGCCGCCGAGGCCGAGGAAGTCGCCGGCGCGCCAGTCGATCACTGCGTTGCGCACGCGCTTCTTGCCGTTGACCCAGGTGCCGTTCTTGCTGCCGGCGCGGTTGCCGGACTTCTTGGTGCCGAAGTCGCGGAAGCGGATCGTGCCGTCGGGGGCGAGGAAGATCAGCCCGTGGTCGCGCGAGATCTGGCCGCACACGCAGTCGGGGTCGAGGCGGTCCGGGTCGCGGTAGTAGGCCTCCACGTCGTCGCCGATGTAGGGGCGGAGCTGGTTGTGGGGGTAGCGCCCCACGCCGAGGCACATCAGCTGGCCCACCGAGGTCGCGTCGTAGAGGAAGGCCTCGGCGACGGGCGAGGGCTCGCCGGTCGCGATCTCGTATTCGACGACCTCGCGCGAGCAGGCCACGGTCTGCTTCATGGAGGCGTCGGCGTAGACCTGATAGCGCGGCTCGAGGCGGGTCAGGTAGACCCGGAAGCGCGGCGTCTTCTCGCGCTTGAGCTTGGCCAGCTGCGGGTCGTCGTAGAGGCAGATCTCGGAGCTCGACGTCAAGCTCTCGTCGTAGAGCTTGGCGATGTGGCTGAGCAGAATGCTCGAGTCTGAGGCGGAGAAGCGGCGCTTACCCACTCTTGGCTGACTCCCGTGTCCTCTCTAGCTATAGCCAGCCCGTTTGGGGTTGTCACCCTGTGGAGCAAAGCGGACCGCCCGGCGGTCGGGCGCGGGCGTAAGTCCTTCGCCCGTCAGTCGCCTACCGAGCCGAGCTCCAGGGCCAACTCGAGGGCCGGGCTGCGGTCGTGGGGCCCCTGGACCCGCAGCCAGTAGCTGCCGGGGGTGAGCCCCGCCAGGTGGACCTGGCCGCTCTCGTCACAGCTGCGGCTCTCCAGCAGCCCGCCGGGCTCCTCGCCGCCGGCGTGGAGGTCGACGCGGTAGGGGCGCGGGGCCTGACCGTCCACCTGGATGCGCAGGTCCACGGTCCCGCGCGCGGCGGCCCACTCCAGCTCGAGGCTGCCTTGGCCGAAGGTCCCGCGCTGGACCAGGGTCGGGGCCGCGCCCTCACCGCCGCGGACCGGGGCCAGGGTCAGGCCCTCGGCGCTGGGGAGCGAGCTCTCGAGCAGGCGCAGGACGGCCTGGGCGGCGTCGAGGGCCAGGACGAGCTTGCCCTGCAGCGCCGCCGCCACCTGGGCCAGGGGGCTGGCTTCGATCTGCTGGTAGACCTCGTAGTCGGCCAGGTCGTCGGCGCAGAGCGGGCAGGCGGCCAGGTGGCGCTGGCGGGCCGCGCTGAGGGTCACGCCCAGCTCCTCGGGGGCGGCGATCAGCTCCGCGGGGGAGGGGCAGGACGCGCGGTTGAGGGGCGAGGCGCGC
The DNA here is from genome assembly GCA_937911525.1 of uncultured bacterium. GTDB lineage: Bacteria > Planctomycetota > J058 > J058 > J058 > NORP233. The sequence continues at coordinate 11,806 of CALDQK010000566.1, read as the reverse complement.
TGGAGCAGCGCCTCGCTGGCGCGGAAGGCGGCCAGGTCCTCAGGGGGCGGGCCCTCGGCTTCGAGCCAGCGTTCGAGGTCCTCGTCGCGGGTGGGGGGCTCGCTGGGATCAGTCATCCATGGTTCCTCTCAGCCCGAAGAGCTCGGCGCATTGATCCAGGAAACCGACCTCGCTCAATTTCTTTCGCAGCTCTACCCCGGCGTTGAACTTGAGCCCCGAAACCGAGGACGCAGAGCGCCCTGTGGCCGCGCAGATCTCGCGGACCTTCTGGCCGAGGAGGGTCCGCTCCATGATCTCGCGCCGGTTCTCGTTCAGGCTCGCGACCGCCTTGGCCAGCAGCTTGAGGCAGCGCTGCCGGTCGAGCTGGTCGTAGACCCCCTCGGCGAAGCTCTCCACGTCGAAGCGCAGCCCGCCCTCCTCGTGGTCGAAGAGCGAGATCGCCTGCTCCTCGCGGGCCTTGTCCTTGAGGTTCATGGCCACGAAGAAGCCGGTCCGCAGCAGGAAGCCCTCCAGGCGGCGCTCGCCCTCGTAGCTGAACTTGTCGCCCCGCAGGGCCGTGAAGAACTGGGTGAACACGTCCTGGACCGCCGAGTCGAGGTCGGTCAGCCAGAACCAGTTGCGCCGGGAGCGGGTCTCGGCCAGCCGGCGGCGCACGAAGCGCTCGTAGCGGGCGTAGAGCGCCGCCTCCGCCTCGGGGTCCTGCCCCCGGGCTCGCTCGACCAGGTCCGCCAGCTCGTCGCTCATGGATTCACCCATTCAGGGCGCCAAGATACCGCTGGTTGAGCGCCCTTGGTGCAGGACGGCGGGGCGCGCTAGACTGGGGCCTTCTGGAGGGGTGGGTGCACGGCGGCCAAGGAATGGACGCGCTTCGCCATGTGAATGGCAAGCTCGATCGCCTCATCGAGGTCCTCAACAGTCAGCCGCGCGCTGCTGGGGTGGACCCCTTCGCCGGCGTCGTCCCCGGCGGGGGAGGCGGCGGGGGAGGCAGCGGGGGACCCGACATCTCGCCGCACCTGGTGCGGCTGGCGGGGATCCTCGACGCGGGGCAGCTGCACGCCGAGATCGTCACGGTGGCGATGGAGGTCACCAAGGCGAACCGCGGCTTCCTCACGATGCTCGAGGAGAACAACAAGCTCCGCTTCAAGTGGGGCCAGAACATCGACCAGTCGACCCTCGCCAGTCCGGCCTTCTCCTACGGACGCGGGCTGATCAAGCAGGTGCTCCAGACGGGCCAGCCGCTCAAGCTGCCGCCTGAGCAGGCAGGCGGAATGCACGTCCTCTGTGTGCCGCTCCGCTTCGGTGAGCGGACCCATGGGACCAAGCGCACGGCGGGGGCGGTGTTCCTCGAGATCCCGCCGGCCTCGGCCAGCGAGCCCCAGCAGATGCTGACGCTCTCGACCCACATCGCCGACGCCGGCTCGGCCGCGCTCGAGAACGCGCACCTCTTCGCGCTCAGCAGCTCGGGCGACAAGGACCAGATCCTGCGCCTCAAGGACAACATCACCAAGCTCTACGACGTCGGGCAGTCGATCTCCTCGACGCTGATCCTCGACGAGCTGCTGGTGCTGATCTGCGACCACGTCGTGAACATCTCGCGCGCCCAGCGCGGGTTCATCATGCTCGTGGGCGAGCACGAGAAGTTCCTCGGGCGCAACGCGCGCAAGAAGGACATCCCCCGCGACGAGTTCCGCTACTCGACGACCGTGGTGCGCAAGTGCCTCGAGGGCAAGGAGAGCCAGATCCACAAGGAGCTGCCCGAGGCCGACCTCTCGGTCTCGATGGTCCAGATGGAGCTCCAGTCGATCCTGACCGTGCCGCTCAAGGAGAAGGACGAGGTCATCGGCCTCATCTACGTCGACAGCCAGCAGAGCAACAAGGAGTTCGACGAGTCGGACCGCGAGATCGTGGAGAGCCTCTGCGGCCAGGCGTCGATCGCGATCATCAACGCCAAGCTCTACGAGGAGGCCAAGGAGCGCGAGCGCCTGGCCCACGAGCTGGAGCTGGCCTCCAAGATCCAGTCGGACCTCCTCCCCAAGACGATCCCCAACGTGCGCGGCCTGCAGCTGCACGGGCTGCTCCAGCCCGCGACCGAGGTCGGCGGCGACTACTACGACTTCATCCCTCACGAGGGGACCGAGGACTCGCTGAGCATCGCGATCGGCGACGTGAGCGGGAAGGGCGTCGGCGCGGGCCTCGTGATGGCCATGTGCCGCAGCGCGCTCCGCTCGCTGGTCCAATACGAGGGCGCGCCGACCACGCCGCTCTCGATCATGCGCTCGCTGAACCTGATCATGGTGCGGGACATTCCCCCCCAGATGTTCATGACGCTCAACGTGCTGGTGTGGGACGCCAACACGCGCAAGCTCAAGTACACCCCGGCGGGCCACGAGCATCTGCTCGTGTATCGCGCCCAGACGCGCGAGGTCGAGTCGATCCGCGCGGGCGGCATGGCCTGCGGCGTGGTCAAGGAGGCCAGCCAGGCCTTCCAGGAGCGCGAGCTCGAGATGGCGCCCGGCGATCACCTCCTGCTCTACACCGACGGCGTGACCGAGGCGATGAACGTCGAGAACCAGCAGTTCGGGCTCGACACCACCATCGAGCTCGTTCGACGCGGCGGGCACATGGACCCCAAGACCCTCTGCGAAGGGATCCACCAGCAGATCGTCAGGTTCCGCGGCGAGGCGCTCCCGCACGACGACATCACCCTGGTGGCGCTGCGGGCGACCTGATGGAAGCCGAGAAGAAGCACGTCCTCGTGATCGGGCTCGTGTTGCTGGCCATCGGCGGCGTGTTCGGGCTGCCCTACATCAACTGGCTGCGCCTCGAGCTCGAGCTCCGCGACGAGATGGGCGACAAGAAGCTGGGCCGCTTCGCGACCGCGGCCGACCTGGCCGCCTTCCCGGCCAAGGCGGCGCGCCTCGCCAAGGACAAGGGCTTCGCGACCGCCACGATGAAGCCGCGCCTGGTCAACCGCAGCGTGGGCCCCGTGCGCTGGTGGTTCTTCGAGCTGCACGTCAGCAGCGGCCAGCACACGCTCTTCGTCCAGCGACGGATCGAGTCCAAGTTCGGCCGCGGCGACCTGGAAGCCCTCGAGGAGGAGGGCTTCGAGGTGGTCAGAAGCAGCGAGTGAAGCCGCGGATCGTCGTCGGCGGCGAGGCCGCCGCGGCCGAGGGGGTGGGCGGCAAGGCCCAGAACCTGGGGCGCCTGGTCGAGGGGGGCTTCCCGGTGCCTCCCTTTCTGGCGCTCACGACCGAGGTCTACCGGGAGGTCGAGGAGCGGACCCGGGCCGAGGTCGACGCGGCGCTCGCGAGCTGGCGCTCGGGCGATGAGAGCCTGGCCGCCGCCGAGGAGGCCAGCGCCGCGATCCGGTCGGCCTTCCTGGCCGCCGGGCTGAGCGAGCAGGACCGCGCCGCGGTCGAGGCGGCCCTCGGCGAGCGCTTCCCGGCGGACGCCTGGGTCGCGGTCCGCAGCTCGGCCCTCGGCGAGGACTCCGAGACCGACTCCTTCGCGGGCCAGCTCGACACCTTCCTCTACGTGCCCCTGAGCGAGGTCCCCGCCAAGGTGGTCGAGTGCTTCGCCTCGGCCTACTCGCCGCGGGCGCTGCTCTACCGGCGCACGCGCGGGCTGGAGCAGGCGCCGGTCGCGGCGGGCGTCGTGATCCAGCTGATGGTCGAGGCCCGCGCGGCGGGGGTGCTCTTCACGGCGGACCCGACCAGGAACGAGCGCGGGCGCCTGGTCGTGTCGGCGGGGCTGGGCCTGGGCGAGGGCGTGGTGGCCGACCTCGTCGAGACCGACAGCGTGTTCGTGGACCTGGCCAGCGGTGAGGTCGCCGAGGCCGTGATCCGGTCCAAGACCGAGCGGGTCGCCTTCGACCGCGCCGGCGGCGGCGGGACCAAGGTCGAGCAGGTGCCGGCCGAGGAGGCCGAGCAGCCGGCCTTGCCCGAGGACCAGCTCGAGGCGTTGATCGGGCTGGCGCGGCGGATCGACGAGGCCTACGAGCGGCCGCAGGACGTCGAGTGGGCCGTCGACGGCGCGGGCGAGCTCTTCCTGCTCCAGACGCGCCCGATCACCACCTGGCTGCCCGACCCGGGCCGGCGCGAGCGGATCTTCGACAACAGCAACGTGGTCGAGGGCTACCCCAAGGTGACCACGCCGCTGACCTTCAGCTTCGTGCAGCGGGCCTACGAGGTGATCTTCCGCGAGAGCGCGCGGGCCTTCGGGATCAAGGACTCGGTGCTCAAGCGCGAGCGGGGGCTCTTCGGCCACATGGTGGCCCTGGTCGACGGGCGGGTCTACTACGACCTGCTCAACTGGTATCGCCTCTACGGGCTGGTGCCCGGCATGGAGCAGCGGGTCGTGGCCTGGGAGGCCGCCCTCGGCCTGACCAGCCGGGAGCTGCCCCCGCCGCCGACCTTCCGCGAGCGCCTCGCGACGCTGCCGGCGCGCCTGCGCGGGGTGCGCTTCGTGCTCAAGAACTTCTTCGGCCTCGACCGCGAGGTGCGCGCCTTCGAGCGCCGCTTCGCGCGCGTCCAGAGCCACTTCCGCAGCGTCCAGATCGAGACGCTCGAGGGCGAGGACCTCGTCGAGCTCTACGAGCGCCTGATCCGCGACCTCCTCGAGCGCTGGGAGGTGACCACGGTCAACGACTTCTACACCTTCCAGCTCTACGAGGCGCTCGGCAAGCAGCTCGAGGCGGCGGGGCTCGACGGGGGCTCGCTGCGCAACGACCTGCTCTGCGGCGAGACCGGCATGGAGAGCGTGGAGCCGGTCCGCTCGCTGGTGAACCTGGCCCACGAGGCGCGCGAGTCGCAGGCGCTCCGCGCGCGCTTCGCGGCGCAGCCCGACGACCTGGCCTTGTGGCAGGAGCTGAGCGAGTCGAGCGAGCACGCGGACTATCACCGTCGGCTGTGGGAGCACATCGAGCGCTACGGCGACCGGACCACGGGCGAGCTGATGCTCGAGACCAGGACCCTGCGCGAGCGCCCCGAGGACCTGGTCGGGATGCTGCGCGGGCACCTGGCCGGGACCCAGACGGTCGAGTCCATGGAGGAGCGCGAGCGCGCGATCCGGCGCGCGGCCGAGAAGCGCCTGCGCGAGGGCCTGCGCGGCAGCCCCTGGCGCGCCGCCAAGGTCCGCTTCCTGCTCAAGCACACGCGCAAGACGGTCAAGTATCGCGAGAACCTCCGCCTGGCCCGCACGCGCGCCTTCGGCTTCGTGAAGCGGATCTTCCGCCGCCTGGGGGTGCTCCTGGCCGAGCAGCGCGTGCTGGCCGCGCCCGAGGACGTGTTCTACCTGGGCGTGGACGAGGTGATCGGGGCCGTGCGGGGCTGCGGCTTGACCCGCGACCTCCAGGCCCTGGTCCGCCTGCGCCAGGCCGAGTTCCAGGGCTACCGCGAGCAGCGCGAGCCGCCGGGGCGGATCCTCAGCCACGGGATCGTGGCGGCGCGGCCCTTCCCGCGCGCCGAGGTCGAGGTCCACGAAGGCGGCTTGAGCGGGATCGGCGCCAGCCCGGGCCGCGTGCGCGCCCAGGCGCGGGTGGTGCTCGACCCGAGCGCGGTCAGCAGCGTGGCAGGCGAGATCCTCGTGGCGCGCATGACCGACCCCGGCTGGGTGTTCCTGATGGTCTCGGCCGCGGGAATGATCGTCGAGCGCGGCTCGCTGCTCAGCCACACCGCGATCATTGGGCGCGAGCTGGGGATCCCGACCGTGGTCGGCGTCGCCGGCGCGACCCAGCTGTTGAGCGACGGCGTGGAGGTCGAGATCGACGGCGAAGCCGGCTCGGTGCGGATCGTCGAGGACGAAGCGGAGTCTTCGTAGGTCGGTAACGCTGGGCCGACTCGCCGCGTTGAGCGAAGCGAGGAGGCCGCGTGAGAGACCGAACCTGCGCCGGCTGGGCGCTCGCTCGGGGCCAGCCTGGCCGAGGACGGCCTAGGCGGTCTGCGGACGCGGGACGAGCCAGGACTGGTCGTTGGGCGCGCGGCCGGCGAGGCGGCGCGAGACGACCTCGGCCAGGCCGACCAGGGTCCCGACGTCGGCGCGGCAGTAGCGGACCAGCTTGGGGAGCGCGCGGCGGTCGCCGGCCTGGTGTGCGCGCCAGAGGCGGATCGCCTCCTTGCCGTCGAGGCCGGCCAGCTCGCCGGGGCGCTGCCAGCCGAGGCGGCGCTCGATCGACTTCAGCCCGCCGCGCAGACCGACGTGGCGACCGGCGACGGCCAGGTCGAGGTGGGGCAGGTCCCAGGGGAGACCCGGGAAGGCGCGGCGCAGGCGCGGGAGGTCGAAGCTCGTCCCGCAGAAGGTGACGAGGAGCCTGGCTCCCGAGAGCTCGGCGGCGAGGCGGCGGGCGCTCAGGTCGCGGCCCGAGACGAGCACCGAGGTGTAGAGGCCGTCCGAGACGCCGACCAGGGTGATCGGGTCGTCGAGGGCCAGCCCGAGGGTCTCGATGTCGAGGAAGCGGGCGCGGTCGCGCAGCTCGTCGTAGAGGCGCCACTGCTCCCAGGGCTTGAGCAGGCGCCCGAGGGCCTTGGCCTCCTGGAGGTCGACCTCGGCCAAGGGGCCCGAGCGGGGGCCTGGCCCGTCGGCCGCATCAGCGCTCGCCTCGCTCGGCGGCGCCAGGAAGCGCTCCCCCAGGACGCACTGGGGACGAGCGCTCTGGGGACCAGCGCTCTGGGGACCAGCGCTTTGGGGACCAGCGGGGACCTCCCCGAGCGGGGGAGTCTCCCCTGGGTTCGGTCGGGCCGCGACGTCAATGCTCGCTTCGAGCTCCATGCCCATGACGTTAGTTCGCTCGACCGACAGGCATCGAAAGCCTCTATCTTGCGGGTTCGCATCGACGGGCACCTCCGCGGGAGATGCCGCGACGCGCCAAGGGACGACCATCGCGGCGGAAGTCGCTTGTGGAGCGGGCTCGCGGCGGCTCTTGTCTCGTTCTTGTTGGGCGCGATGGGCGGGGCGCTTGGTCGCGGATTCGTCTCATTCGGCTTGGCGAGTGGGGCGCCGGAGGCTCACCTGGATGGAGCTGTCCTCGCGGGACCTTGGTCCTGGGTGCGCCCATCCCGGACGGGGTCGTTCGGGGCCGCTATCCTGCGACCCCTCGAGGAGGATCCCGTGCGCTCGTCGACCTTGATTGCCGCTTCAACCCTCGCCCTGCTGCCCGCGGCGGCGGCCGTGGCCCAGCCCAAGCCCGCGCTCGAGCCGGGGGAGCTCGAGCGCCTGCGGGGCGTGGTGGCCCAGATCCACTCCGAGGCCCTCACCCAGCGTCAGACCTACGGTCTGCTGCGCGACCTGTGCCGGACCGCGCCCCACAGGCTCTCGGGCTCCCCCGGCGCCGCCGCCGCGGTCGAGTGGGCCCGTCAGACCATGGTCCGCCTGGGCCTGGAGCGGGTCCGCCTCGAGCCGGTCGTGGTGCCCCACTGGGTCCGGGGCGAGGTCGAGCGCCTCGAGCTGCTCGAGCCCCTCGAGGCGGCCGGGCGCCTGCCGATCCTGGCCCTGGGGAGCAGCGTCGCGACGCCCAGGGAGGGGATCACGGCCGAGGTGATCTCGGTCGAGAGCTTCGAGGAGCTGAAGGAGCGAGCCGCCGCGGCCAAGGGCAAGATCGTGCTCTTCGACCACCGCTTCGACGCGCGCCTGCTGAACACCTTCGCCGGCTACTCCAAGGCGGTGCGCTACCGCTACGACGGGGCGAGCGAGGCGGCGCGGGTGGGGGCCCTGGCCGCGATCGTGCGCTCCATGACCCCCAACGTCGACGACGTGCCCCACACCGGGAACATGGGCTACGCCGAGGGCGTCCCCAAGATCCCGACCGCCGCCGTCAGCACCAAGGGCGCCGAGCGGATCTCGCGCCTGCTGAAGCAGGGCAAGCGGGTCCGGCTGCACCTCCGCCTGGACTGCCAGACCCTCCCCGACGAGCGCTCCTTCAACGTGGTCGGCGAGCTGCGCGGGCGCGAGCTCCCCGACGAGGTGCTGGTGGTCGGCGGCCACCTCGACGCCTGGGACGTCGGCCAGGGCGCGCACGACTGCGGGGCGGGCTGCACCCAGTCCATGACGGCCCTCGCGCTGCTCAAGCGGCTCAAGCTCCGTCCGCGGCGGACCCTGCGCTGCGTGCTCTTCATGAACGAGGAGAACGGCCTGGGCGGCGGGCGGGCCTACGCCAAGGACAACGCCGACGAGCTGGGCAAGCACCTCCTCGCGCTCGAGTCGGACCGCGGCGGGTTCACCCCGCGGGGCTTCACGACCAACGCCAACCCGGGGGCGCGCGCCATCCTGGACGCCATCGTCGGCCTGCTCGAGCCTTCGGGCGCCGGCAAGCTGATCTCGGGCTACGGCGGCGCCGACATCGGGCCCATGGCGGCCAGCGGCGTGGTGCAGCTCGGCTACCTGCCCGACTCGCAGCGCTACTTCGACCTGCACCACACCCGCGAGGACACCTTCGACAAGATCCACTGGCGCGAGCTCGAGCTGGGCACGGCCGCCATGGCCTCGCTGCTCTACGGGGTCGCGGACCTGAAGGTCAGCCTGCCGCGCAACCCGCCGGCGAAGAAGAAGGACTAGGCCGGACGCACGTCCGGGGAGGCCCCGCCAGGCACTCCCAAGATCGCCTGGGTCGCCAGTCGCCTGGACGCACGTCCGGGGAGCCCCCGCCTGGCACTCCCAAGATCGCCTGGGTCACCAGTCGCCTGGGTGCACGTCCGGGGAGCCCCCGCCAGGCATTCCTAAGGCCGCCTGGGTCACCAATCGACACCACGGGGCGCCATGGCGCCGAGCTCATGCGGCTCGCCCCCGCACCGGCTCAGCTGAGCGAAGGCGCGCTCATGGGCCCCTCGACCGCCCGCCCCCCCTGAGCGCGCCTTCGCTCAGAAGCGGACCGCGTCGACCTTGGGGGCGCGCAGGCGGTAGTGGGTCGGGAAGCCCGAGCCGACCAGCGGGCGGACGTAGGCGTGGAAGGCCTCGGTCACGCCGTTGCCCTCCTCGTTGATGTACTCGTCGGCCATGTGCTTGGTCTTGCCGGCCACGTTCTCGAGCGGGACCAGCTCGTAGTCCACGCCGTAGTTGAGCACCGGGCGTCGGATCACGACCGAGCCGTCCACGTCGTCCCACATCGCGTACTGGACGGCCTTCTCGCCGACCTCGCGCGCCTCGCGCTGGTCGCGGTCCGAGACGCAGCCGACGAAGCAGCGCTGCAGGTAGCCGAAGGTGTCCGCGCGCACGCGCGGGATCTTGAGGTTGCTCTTGACGTGGTCCATGAGCAGGTCGCCCAAGGCGCCCGTGCCCGAGAGCTGGACGTTGCCGTGCGCGTCGGCGCCCATGTCCTTGAGCTTGGTGATGATCGGGTTCCCGTCCTTGTCGGAGATCCCCTCCGAGACGGCCACGATGCAGCGCCCGAAGCGGCTGTAGCAGTCGTCGACGTCGGCCAGGAAGCGCTCGGTGTCGAAGTGGCGCTCGGGCACGTAGATGAGGTGGGGGCCTTCGTCGACGTACTTGCGGGCCAGGCAGCTGCTCGCGGTCAGGAAGCCCGCGTGGCGGCCCATCACGATCCCGATGTAGACGCCCTGCAGCGCGCGGTTGTCAAGGTTCACGCCCTGGAAGGCCGAGGCCACGAAGCGGGCCGCCGAGCCGAAGCCCGGGGTGTGGTCGTTCTCGACCAGGTCGTTGTCGATGGTCTTGGGGATGTGGATGCAGCGCAGCTGGTAGTTGGCCGCCTCGGCCGCCTCGTTGACGATCCGCACCGTGTCCGAGGAGTCGTTGCCGCCGATATAGAAGAAGTAGCGCACGTCGTGGCGCTTCATCACCTCGAACATCTTCTGGCAGTAGTCGGTGTCGGGCTTGTCGCGGGTCGAGAGGAGCGCCGAGCTGGGCGTCTGGGCGACCAGCTCGAGGTTGTGGCTCGTCTCGCGGCTGAGGTCGATGAAGTCCTCGTCCACGATCCCGCGCACGCCATGCAGCGCGCCGTAGATGCGGCTGATGTGGGGGAACTTGCGCGCCTCGAGCACGACCCCCACCAAGCTCTGGTTGATCACCGCGGTGGGGCCGCCGCCTTGGGCGACCAGGACCTTGCCAGGGAGCGTCTCGACCATGTGGTTCCTCCTCGTGAGAGGGCGCATGGTCCGAGCGCTCACCGGTGGCGTCAAGGCGCCCCTGGGGCCAGGAGGACGCGCGCGGGAATGCGTGTCGTCGGATAGGTCGCGTGGGCAACATCTGCCCATTGCGTCCCAGTGGGCAGATATTGCCCACGGGCGCTCAGCCGTAAGCGCTTTGCTAGCAGGTGGTTGGGGAGGGCGCCGCTTGGCGCCTCGCTTGCCCAGAGGGCTCCCGGAACGAAGGGAGCTCACATGAAGCTGCGTTGTTGGATGGGTTGGGTGGTCGTTGCGGCGCTGGGCGCCGTGGGGTGCGAGGAGCCGGGGCGGACGCCCGTGGGAGCCGAGGCCCCCGAGGTCGTGGCGGGGCCGGAGACGGGGCCGGGGCCGGAGACGGAGCCGGGGCCGGAGACGGGGCCGGGGCCGGAGACGGAGCCGGGGCCGGAGACGGGGCCGGAGCCGGGGCCGGAGACGGGGCCGGAGACGGAGACGGAGCCGGGGCCGGAGACGGGGCCGGAGCCGGGGCCGGAGCCGGGGCCGGAGACGGGGCCGGAGACGGGGGCGGAGACGGGGGCGGAGGCCAAGCGCGCGGCGCGGCCGCCCTTCCTGCCCCACCCGCGGGGTGGGCTGCTGGCTCGCTACGGCGCGCCGCTGCAGGGCGAGAAGGACGACCTCCCGGCGGATCGGCAGGCCTTCTACGAGGAGCACGGGATGTTCTCGGACCTGTTCGAGCTGCGCGGGACCCTGGTGGCGCGGGTGCGCGATCGCTCGGGGCGGACGACGCGGGTCTTCTTCGGCAACGCGGAGGCGGAGGAGCGCCGGCTCGAGGACTTCGGCGACACCCAGCGCTACCTGCGGGCGGACGGGCTGGACCTCTGGACCGCGAGCATCGACTCGGAGATCACCGAGGAGAAGCTGTGCACCCTGCCCCGCAAGGAGAACGACTACCTCTCCAAGACCCTGCGTCGGGTCCGCTACCACTACGACGCCCAGCGGAACCTCACCAAGGCGGAGTCGGTGTTCGTCGGCGAGGACGTCATCCACGCCGAGCTGGGCACCTGGAGCTTCGCGTGGGAGCAGGGGCGCCTGACCCGCGAGCAGGGGCCGCGCGGAGAGCGTCGCTATCGCTACGACCAGCAGGGGCGCCTGGTCGAGGCGCGCGACGCGAGCGGGCGGGCCAGCCTGGTCCGCTACGGCCCGCGACGGCTCGACGTCAGCTCCGCCAGCGGGGACACCGTGTTCCAGCGCGTGGACGGTGAGGGCCGGCTGGCCGAGGCCGGCGGGAGTGAGCTCGAGACCTTGCGGGTCGAGCGCGACGCGCACGGCCGCGTTCAGGCCCTGGGCGGCGTGCGCTATCACCGCGACGCGCCCGAGGAGGGCCTGCGGGCGAACTTCGCGCTCGTGACGCCCTGGGGCGACGTGGAGCACCGCCACAGCCGACGCGGACTCGAGGGCCTCGAGACGCCCGCCGGGTCCTTCCGCTTCCGGGACGGGGGCTACAGCCGCGAGCTGCGCTACCCCAACGGGGTCGTGACCCGCACCCGGGTCGACAGCCTGGGGCGCCTGCAGCGGCTCGAGTCGAGCGCGCTGAGCCTCGAGCTCGAGTGGAGCCGAGAGCACCGCCTGGCTCGTCGGACGCGCGACGGCGTCGAGACGCGCTACGAGTACGACCTGCTCGGCCAGCTCGCGGCGGAGCTCGAGGGCGAGCGCGCCGCGCGCTACCGCCACGACTCGGT
>CALDQK010000565.1 GCA_937911525.1 uncultured bacterium | reverse complement strand
GCCGAGCGGGCGCTCAAGGTCCTGGCCCTGCAGGGCGACCCCGAGGCGGCCTTGCGCTTCCAGCGCGAGGGGCAGAGCCAGGCCCGGGTGGACGCCCACCCCAACGTGATCGCCGTCCACGAGGTCGGCGTGCAAGAGGGACGCGCCTTCCTCGCCATGGACGTGGCCCCCGACGGGAGCCTCTCGGATCGCCTCCAGCGTGGGCCGCTCGAGCCGCGGGCCGCCGCCGAGCTGGTCGCGGCCCTCGGGCGCGGGCTGGCCCACGTCCACGCTCAGGGAGTCCTGCACCGCGACCTCAAGCCCGACAACGTGCTCTTCCGCGGCGAGAGCCCGCTCTTGGCCGACTTCGGGCTGGCGAAGCTCCTCGACGAGCGCTCGCTGACCGCCACGGGAGTGATCCTGGGGACGCCGAGCTACATGTCCCCCGAGCAGATCGACCCCAGCCGCGGCGCCGTCGACGAGCGGAGCGACGTCTACGGATTGGGGGCGATCCTCTACCACTGCTTGGCCGGGCAGCCGCCCTTCACAGGGCCCAGCGCGATGGCCGTCCTGGTCCAGGTCACTCAGGACGAGCCCCGGCCTCCGAGCGCCTTCGCCGAGGTGCCCCGGCAGCTGGAGGGGGTCTGCCTGCGGGCTCTCGCCAAGGACATGCAGCAGCGCCAGCCCAGCGCGGTGGACCTCGTGCGCGAGCTGGAGGCCTTCCTGGCTGGCGAGCGTCCGGCGCCTCGCTGGCGACCTGCGGTGGCGCTGGGGCTGCTCGCGGCGCTCGGCGCGCTCGGGGCGGCCTTCGCGCTGGGGCGGGACTCGGGCCAGGGAGCGCCCGCGACGCCCGCGCCGACTCGAGCCCCTGCGCGCCGGACGCCGCGGCCGACCAAGCCGATCGAGGAGCCCGAGGCTCCCGAGCCCCAGCTGAGCGTGATCGACCAGTTGGCCTGGCAGACCGTCGGTCAGCGCCGCATGGAACAGGTCAGCGAGGCGCTGGTGTTCCTGGATCGCTTCTCGGCCCTGGGCTATCGCCCCGCGCGAATCCGCCTGGCCTATGTGGCCTGCCTCAGCGAGTCCTTGCACGACCCCGAGTGGGGGCCCGCCGAGCTGCTCTCTGGGGCCGCCGAGGGCGACCCCTCGGCCCTGACCTTGCTCGTCAAGCTGCACTTGCGTCCGGCCGCAGGCCTGGTCGGGATCGAGCCGGATCGCCCCCTGGCTCTCGCCGCGGGCTTCCTCTACCAGAAGCGCTTCCCCGAGGGCGACGAAATGGACCTCGTGCGAGGGGAGCTGGCGAAGGTCCGCGCCCGGACCGCGGCGACGCCCAGCGACGAGGCGCAGGCCCTCGACACGATCCAGCGCGCGCTGGAGGCGGCGCAGCAGCGCTTGCGGGACTCGATCAAGCGCGAGTGGAGCGCCCTCGACGAGAGGATCAAGAACGTGGACGACGCGCTCGGGCAGGAGACGGCCTTGAGGCGAGCGGCCCGGCGAGGGGTCGCGCGGGCCTGGGGGAAGCTCGGGCGGGGCTTCTTGCTCCACGGTCCCAAACAGAACGTCCCCCTCGGGACCCACCTCCTCGCGCTCTCGGTCCTGGCTGGGGACGAGGAGTCGGCCTTCGACCTGGCGGGAGCCCTGGTGGCGGCCCACGAGTTTCGCGACAGCACCGCGCGGAGCATGTTCGCCCAGCAGGACTTCTCCGGCTTTCGAGCCGGCTTCGAGCGCCCGGAGCTGGCCGCGCTGCTCTTCGAGTTCTCGCAGGGCGCCTACCAGTCTCCGGCCCACGGACGCTGGGTGTCCATGGCGCGCGAGGCCCTCGCTCAGCTCGAGCGCGAGGGGTTCCCCTCGGCTGGCGGGCCGAAGCGCGCCTTGGAGCGCGCGCGCGCCCCGCTGCGCGAGCTCGAGCGGATCATGTGGACCAAGCTGGACCACGTGGGCCAGACCCTGGCCGAGGCGGACCGCCGGCTGCTCGCGTCCAGCCTCGAGACCATCGAGCGCAGGGCAGCGCTGGTGGGTGTCCAGCTGCGCCTCGCGCGCCGCGGGCACCGCAGGTCGATCGCCGCGGCGATCGTCCCCGCCATGGGCCGCGGCGACGGGGTCTTCGCGCACGCCCAGATGCTCCTGCTCGCGCTCGAGGGGCACGAAGAAGCGCTGAGGCAGCTGGTTCAGGCGCACGCCCTGGAGGACTCGCTCGGCTACACCGAGATCAAGCGGGATCCCGAGCTCGGGGCGGCCGCGGTGGTCCTGCTGGACCGCGTCGTCCGGACCAGCCTCGAACGGGCGGACACGAAGCGAAAGGGCTTCGTCGAGTCCGCTCGCAAGCGACTGCGGGCGCAAGGCGTCGCCGCGCCCTCCGACGCGCGCGCGGTCGTGTGGCGCGCTTGGCAGCGGGCCCATGAGGCCCTGGAGCGCAGCACTCGGGAGCTCGTCGAGCTCGTCGCGAGCCAGCGGGGGTCGAGGCTGGTCCAGGCGCTCGAGCGCTGGGCCGGCCGCGGGGAAGGGGCCGCCCACCTCGAGCTCGCTCGCTGCTACGGTCGAGGGGCGCGCGGCGTCGAGCGGCGCCCCGGCTCGGCGCGCGAGCACCTCTACTGCGCCCTGATGGCCTCTTCGGCAGAGGGGGCCCTGGCGCTGGCTCTGGCGGCGCTGGCTGGGGTCGAGGAGCTGCCTGCCGCCGCGCGGAGCATCCTCGAGGGGGCAGGAGCGCCGATCGTCGAGCTTGCCCCGGATCGCGACCTGGCGGAGGCCTGCCTGCGCGCTGCTCGCCACGCGAGGGGGCAAGCCGGCACGGAGGGCCGCGCGCTCCTGCAGGCCCTGCAACCCAAGGGCTACGAGTCGCACCGCTCCAGCCACAGCGAGGACTGGGAGCGCGCGCACGAGCTCGTGCTCGAGCGGCTGCGGGAGCTGGACTGAGCCCGCCCCTCCGAGCTCGCCGATCCGAACAAAGCCCCGCGCCTTTCCTCGTCGGTCGCATGGCATAGTCTGGGGTCCCGAGCCACTCTCCGGCCGCTCAGGAGCCTCGTGTCCGACCTCTTGTCCGACCTCACCCCCGCCCAACGCGAAGCGGTGTCCCACTACGAGGGACCCCTGCTCGTGGTGGCCGGCGCAGGCTCGGGCAAGACCCGCGTGGTCACTCGCCGGGTGGCGCACCTGATCCAGGAGCGCCGGGTCGCCCCGCGCGAGGTGCTCGCGATCACCTTCACCAACAAGGCCGCCCGGGAGATGGCCGAGCGGATCGAGGCCTTGACCCGACCGCAGGGCGGCAAGGGCTCGGCGGTGTGGGTCTCGACCTTCCACTCCTTCTGCGCCCGCCTCCTGCGCCGCTACGGGACCTGGGTCGGCTACACGCGCGACTTCACGATCCTCGACGACGGCGACCAGCGGATGCTGATGCGCGAGGCCCTGGTCGAGTCGGGGACCGACCCCAAGCTGCTCGCGCCGCCCAAGGCCCTCCACGGGGTCGAGCGGCTCAAGGACCAGCTCCTCGAGCCCCCGGCCGCCCTCGACCGGGCCGAGTCCCTGCACCAGGAGCGGGTCGCCAAGGCCTACGAGCTCTACCAGCGGGCCCTGCGCGACAGCAACGCGATGGACTTCTCGGACCTGCTGATGCAGGCCGTGTTCCTGCTCCGCCAGGACGAGGTCCGCGAGCAGCTCGAGAGCCGCTTCCGCTTCGTGCTGATCGACGAGTATCAGGACACCAACCACAGCCAGTATCAGCTGGCGCGCCTGCTCTCGCGGGCGCACGGCAACCTGTGCGCGACGGGCGACCCCGACCAGTCGATCTACGGCTGGCGCGGCGCCGACGTGCAGAACATCCTCCGCTTCGAGCGGGAGTTCCCCGGCGCCAAGGTCGTCCGCCTCGAGCAGAACTTTCGCTCGACCCAGCTGATCCTCGACGCGGCCAACGGGTTGATCGCCCACAACACGGACCGCCACGAGAAGACGCTCCAGAGCGACGCTGGCGAGGGCGAGCCGGTTCAATACCTCCTCTGCGAGGGCGAGTTCGAGGAGGCCCGCGCGGTCGCCCAGCGGATCAAGGGGCTGGTGCGCGGGGGGACCAACCCCGACGAGATCGCGGTCCTCTACCGGGTCGGCGCCCTCTCGCGAGCGCTGGAGACGGCCCTGCGCGAGCGCGGGATCGACCACCGCGTGGTCGGCTCGGTCGCCTTCTACCAGCGGCGCGAGGTCAAGGACGTGCTGGCCTACCTGCGCCTGATCCAGAACCCCGCCGACGAGGTGGCCCTGCGGCGGGTGATCAACGTCCCGCCGCGCCACGTCGGCAAGACCAGCCTCGAGAAGGTCGCGGCGCGGGCGCGGGCCGACGGGTGCTCCATGTGCGACGCCGCTGAGGCCCTGGCCGAGGGCGGCGCGATCCGCAGCAAGCGCACCCGGGGCGGGCTGAAGCAGTTCCTCGCGATCCTGGCCAAGCTGCGCCAGCGGGCGGCGCTCGGGGTCCGGCTCGAGGACCTCGTGCGCGACGTGCTGGCCGAGACCAGGTATCGCGACTACGTGATCGACAGCGCGGCCCACACCAGCGAAGAGCAGGACCGGCTCAGCAACCTCGAGGCCCTCTGCGCCGCGGCCCACGAGTTCGACAAGCAGTGGGGCGGGGGGCCGCTCCTGCTCGAGGACGAGGAGCCCCTCGTGGCTCTCGGCCCCCGCGCCGACGAGCCGGAGGAAGAGGAGCCCGTGGAGGCGGCGATGCCGCTCTTCGCCGGCTTCGCGCCCCCCGAGCCCGAGCCGGCCCCGGCTCCCGGGGGCGCTGGGCCCGCCTCGGCCGAGGGCCTGGAGAGCGACGAGCGCCAGGGCGGGATCGCGTCCTTCCTCGAGCACACGGCCCTGGTCAACGCGGCCGAAGAGGAGGAGGAGCGGCGGGACGTGCCCAAGGTCTCGCTGATGACGATCCACGCGGCCAAGGGGCTCGAGTTCGAGGTCGTCTATCTGATCGGGCTCGAGGAGGGGCTCTTCCCGCACGGGCGCGCGCTCGAGGACGACCAGGGCGGGCTGGAAGAGGAGCGTCGGCTGGCCTACGTGGCCCTGACCCGGGCCAAGCGAATGCTCACGCTCAGCCGGGCGCGCTACCGCCGCTACCAGGGCCAGACCAAGCCGCGCGAGCTCTCGCTCTTCGTGTTCGAGCTCCCGGCCGAGGCCTTCCCGGCCGGGCGGGCGCCCTTGGAGCTCGAGCGCGGCCACGCCGTGGGGCTCGTCAGCCGCGCCGACGAAGACGACTACCTGGGGATCGACGAGCCGGCGGACCCCGAGGCCTACCAGGCTCGCCAGGGCGGGGGCGCTCAGCCGCGCTGGTCGCGCGGCCTGAGCGGGGGCGGCGCGCAGCGCTCGCGCTCGACGCAGCCCTCGCGCAGCAAGCGCAAGAACGAGGTCGAGGAGATCCGCAAGCTGGCGGCGGCGATCGCGGACCAGCAGAGCGGCGAGGACGTCGAGTTCCGCGCCGGCGACCGGGTCTATCACGAGCACTTCGGGCGCGGCGTGGTGCTGGCCCTGCGCGGGCGGCGGATGTCGCGCAAGGTCGAGGTGGACTTCGAGTCCTACGGGACCAAGGCGCTGGTGCTGCAGTACGCGCGGATGCGCAAGCTGGGCGAGGACGAGCCATGAGCCGCCCCGCGCCCCGCCGCGCTCGCGCTGGGGTCCTCGCGCTGGGCGTCGCCCTGGCGCTGCTCTGGGCCGCCAGCCCCGCGCAGGCTCACGTGGTCGCCAACGGCGTCGGCGCGCAGAGCGAGCTGCGCGTCTCGCCGCGCCGGATCGAGCTTCGCTTCAACCTCGGCTTCTCCAGCCTGCTGGGGCTGGGCCAGCTCAAGCGCATGGACCGCAACGAGGACGGCTACGTCGACGCCGCGGAGGAAGAGCGCTACCTGGGGGTCCTGATCGAGGAGCTGCGCCCGCACCTGAAGCTGACCCTCGACGGCGAGCCGCTGCAGCTGCGGGTGGTCGAGCAGCGGGGGCTCGGGATCCTCGGCCCGATCGAGCAGGTCGGCTTCGACACCTGGTACGAGCTGGTGGCCGAGGTCGAGCTCGGCGAGGGCGCGCACGAGCTGCGCTACGTGGACGGCAGCGGCGAGGTGTTCCCCAACGAGAACTCCGAGCACCTGCTGTGGGTGATCGAGGGCGAGGGGCGCTTCCAGCGCTTCGAGCTCAGCCAGGAGCGACCGGCCGGGCCGCCCAAGCAGACCAGCGAGCCTGGCGTGCGCGGCCTGCGCGGGAGCGACCTGAGCTGGCGCTTCGCGTTCAGCGGCGAGGCTCTGGCCGACGACCGCGCGCTGGCGCTGTTGGAGCCGGGCCTGGCGGGCCTGAGCGCGACGCAGCAGGCCCTGCGGGAGCGACTCGCGCAAGAGCTGACCGAGCCCCTCAACGCGGCCGCGCTGACCGGCGTGCGCTTCGCGGGCCAGGGACAGGCCGAGGCCAGCTTCGCTCAGGGCGCGCCGATGGCGGCTGAGCGGGTGGCGCGCAGCGCGGGGGAGGAGCCCGCGCGCGGCGCGACGCCCGCCGGGCCCGCAGGCGAGCGCGGCGCCGACGAGCCTCCCCAGAGCGAGGCGGACGCCTTCATCGCGGCCTACCGCCAACCCTTCTCGCTCGCGGTCCTCGCGATCTTCCTGGTGTGGGGCATGGGGCACGCGCTGATGCCCGGGCACGGCAAGACCATGGTCGCGGCCTACCTGCTCGGGACCGAGGGGCGGGTCATGGACGCGGTCCGGCTGGGGCTGATCGTCACGATCACCCACACGATCGCGCTCTATACGGTCGGCCTCTTGATCGTGCACCTCGTGACGGAGTCGCAGTGGAGCAGCTTCCTCAAGCTGACCGCGCAGCGGCTGACCCTGCTCTCGGGGCTGGGGCTGATCGCCTATGGGCTCTACCTCGGGCGGCAGCGCTGGCAGCTGCTCAAGGCGATGGCCGCGGTGCGGAAGTCGACCGAGGCCGGGGGTGGGGAGCATGCGCACGAGCACACGCACGACGCGGAGCACGCGCACGAGCACGCGCACGACGCGGAGCACGCGCACGAGCACGCGCACGACGCGGAGCACGCGCACGA
>CALDQK010000564.1 GCA_937911525.1 uncultured bacterium | reverse complement strand
GCGATCAGCTCGCTGACGCGAGCCGTGTCGAGCATGCGGGTGCGCATCTCGCTCGGGTCGAGCTTGTCGAGCTTGGCCAACCCGTCGCTGCTGAGGCCGAAGGCGGGGTCGTCGAGGGCCGAGAGCGCGTTGTCGTCGCCGAGCAGGTCGGTGATCTCGCGCGGGGTCGGCCCCGGCAGCTCGGGCTCGCCGTTGTCTCCCAGCGAGGAGAGGCTCAGCGAGCGGCTGGGGCGCTGCCGCTGCGAGTCGTGCAGGGGCGAGACCTCTTCGTCGCCGCGGGTCTCGGCGAAGGGGTTCGAGCGCTTGCCGCCGCGCCGGCTGAGCGGGATCGTCGACTCCTCCGAGTCCTCGACGGGCGCTCGGCCGGCCGCCGGGTCGCTGAGGTCGTTGACGTGGTAGCCGCCGCCGAGGTTGGCGCGCAGGATGCCGCTCTCGAGGGGGTCGGCCTGCGCGCCGAAGGGGTCGATCACTTGCCCCTGCGGACCGAAGGGGTCTGCCGCGGGCGCTCCGAGCGGCCCCCCGAAGGGATCCTCGATCCCGAAGGGGTCCTGGCCGAGGTCGTCGAGCTCCCCGCGGGTCAGCTTGCTCGTCCCGCCGGCGCCCGAGAAGTCCTCGAAGCCCGGGAACTCGCTGTTGTCGATCGCGCTCGGGAAGCTGGGGTCGGGGCCCGTCGCGAAGGGGTCCACCGAGGACTCGGCGAAGGGGTCCTGCCCGCCCTGGAAGCCGGCGCGCGAGCCCGAGCCGCTGGCGCGGTTGGGGGCCGTCGAGGCGAAGGGGTCCTTGGGGCGCGCGGCGACGAGCGGGGTCGCGCCCGTGGACTGAAAGGCCCCGTGCTCGGAGTCGACGAAGGGCGCGCCGCCCAGCAGGTGCGAGCCGGAGCTGGCCCGGGCGAAGGCCGTCTGCTGGCCCTCCTCGACCGGCGCGAGGAAGATCACGTGGGTCTTGCCGAGGAAGATGATGTCCTCGTGGCTGAGGCGCTCGCGCTTGACCCGCACGCAGTTGACGTAGGTCCCGTTGGTCGAGCCGAGGTCCTCGATCGCGCAGGTGCCGTTGCCATCGAAGAACAAGCGCGCGTGATCCCACGAGACCCAGGGGTCGTCGATGGGGATCGCCGCCGTCGCTCGGTGCCCGATGACGTGCTCCGAGTTGGGGGCGATGTCGAAGATCGCTCCCTGGCGCTTGCCGTTGAGGACCTGCAGGCGAGGCACGGGACTCCTTGCTGTGAGCACTCTACTGACCCCCAATCGCCTCCGCAAATCACGCGGGCGCAGGGATCTGTGCTTGCCTCAGGAGAGGGAAGTCCTTAGATTTCCAGCCTCGCGGCCGAACGGGGGTCCGGCGGGCGAGAGCGAGGAGCGACGTCATGCTGCGACGCGTCGTGACGAGTCTCAAGGAAAAGAAGAACCGCCACCTGGCCTACACGGTCGCCGGGATGGGCGCCCTGATGGCCGGCGGCAAGGTCTCGGGCCTCACGCTCTTCGGCCTCGGCCTGGCTGGGCTCGAGCAGGACTGGCGCGAGCACCGCGGCTTCACCGGCACCTGGGCCGAGCGCCTCGAGAAGTCGGCCGCCTTCTACGACGGGACCCACCAGGACCCCACCAACCGCAAGCTGCACCGGGTCGGGATCCCCCTCATCGTGGGCGGCGCCGCGGGCCTGATCCTCTTCCCCCGCTATCGGCCCATGTGGG
Source organism: uncultured bacterium (assembly GCA_937911525.1). GTDB lineage: Bacteria > Planctomycetota > J058 > J058 > J058 > NORP233. The sequence continues at coordinate 5,333 of CALDQK010000564.1, read as the reverse complement.
CGGCCTCGTGGGGCATGTTCACGGGCGGCTGGGTGCTGAACTTCATTGGCCACGGGATCTACGAGAAGAACGCCCCGGCCTTCGCCGACGACCCGCTCAGCTTCATGATGGGCCCGCTCTGGGACCTCAAGCAGCTGCGCGGCCAGCCCACGGGCCCCGCGCCCGCCCCGGCTCAGGCCCCGGCGCCCGAGCCGGTCGCCGTCGGCGCCTAATCGCCACACCAACTCTCCGAGGTCGCGGTGGACTTGTTCCAGATCAGCGCCGTCCTGATCACACTGGCGGCGCTGTTCAACTACCTCAACTACCGCTACCTCAAGCTCCCGACCACGATCGGGATCATGGCCATGGCCCTGGTCCTCTCGCTGGTCGTGATCGCGGTCGGCAAGGTCAACGCGCCCGTCCACGACATGGCGGTCGGCGTCCTGGCGGGGATCGACTTCAACAAGGCCCTGATGCACGGCATGCTCGGGCTGCTCCTCTTCGCCGGCGCGCTGCACATCGACCTCGGTGACCTCAGCGAGCAGTCCGGCGTGATCGCGGTGCTCGCGACCCTCGGCGTGTGCGTGAGCACCGTCCTGATCGGGCTCGCGACCTGGTTCGTGCTCCCGCTGATCGGGCTCGAGGTGCACCTGATCCACTGCATGCTCTTCGGCGCGCTGATCTCACCGACCGACCCGATCGCGGTCCTGGGCGTGCTCAAGACCCTCGGCGCCCCCAAGGAGCTCGAGACCAAGATCGCGGGCGAGTCGCTCTTCAACGACGGCGTGGGCGTGGTCGTGTTCCTGGGGATCCTTGGGATCGCGGGCCTCGACCCCAGCCACGACGTGAACTCGGTCGGGAGCGTCGTCGGCCTCTTCGTTCAGGAGGCGATCGGCGGGGCGGTGTTCGGGCTCGTGGCCGGGGGCCTGGCCTTCTACCTGCTGCGCTCGGTCGACGACTACCAGGTCGAGGTCCTGATCTCGCTGGCGCTGGTCATGGGCGGCTACACCCTGGCCATGGCGCTCCACCTCTCGGGTCCGATCGCGATGGTCGTCGCTGGCCTGCTGATCGGAAACCAGGGGCGGGCCCACGCCATGTCGGCCCACACCCGCAAGCACCTCGACACCTTCTGGGAGCTCGTCGACGAGATCCTGAACGCGATCCTGTTCGTGCTGATCGGCCTCGAAATGATGATCCTCACGATCACGGGCCGGACGCTCCTGGCGGGCGCGCTCGCGATCGTGATCAGCCTCGCGGCGCGCTTCATCGCCGTCGGCGTGCCCCTCTCGGTCATGGCGACCCGCCGCGAGTTCACCCCGCACTCGATCAAGGTCCTGACCTGGGGCGGCCTGCGCGGCGGGATCTCGGTCGCGCTCGCGCTCTGGCTCACGACCCTCCTCCCGCGCGAGCACCAGCAGACCCGCGACGTGCTGCTGGTCATGACCTACTCGGTCGTGATCTTCTCGATCATGGTCCAGGGGCTGACGGTCGGGCCGCTGATCGGCCGGCTGGGGATCCTCGAGAAGCTCGAGGAGCAGGAGCCCGTCCCCGAGGCGCTGGTCTCGACCGACCCCACCAACTCGATCCCCGAGCCGGTCATGGAGCCAGGCGCCGAGGAGTAGTTCCAGCGACAGCTCCCTCTCTATCGAGACAATGAACGGTGAAAACTGGAAAACTCGAAGGAGGCAGCTCCGCCGAGCAGCGACCGGGTCGGAACCGAGCGCAGCACCCACCTCGAGCGGCGCGAGGACGGTCGGACGGTCGGAGGCGGCTTGACGTGGCGCTATACGAAAGAAAGCAAGAAAGCAGGAAGCGCAGGAAGGCTGCAGCTCTTCCTCTGTTCCTGCTCTCCTGCTAATCCGCCTAGGTCAGGCGCCGAGGACTGGTCGCCTCAGGCGAAGATCACCAGCAGCACGAGGATCGCCGGCGGCGGGGGCCAGCCGGTCAGCGGCTCGACGAGGCTCGAGGCTTTCGACACGACCCGGTCCTTTCGGGCTACCCTCAGCGGCCGCGCGACGTCCGCGCGCCTCAACCCGGAGCTTCGCATGACTTCGACCCACGTCCGGCCCCTCTTCGTCCTCTCCCTGCTCGTCGCGGCCGGCCTCTCAGCGCCGGCCCTCTTCGCGCAGGACAAGTCTCCCGAGGCGCCAAAGACCCCCGCCCGCGCGACCCTGGTCGACGCCAGCGGGAGCGCCGACTTCGTCAGCTCGATGCTCGACTTCGAGGACGGCTCGCACTTCGTCATGCTGAGCACCAAGAAGAAGACCGACGACAAGAAGAGCTGGCGTCAGATCGAGCCGGGCGAGACGCGCCTCCTGCTCCTGATCCATATGAAGGCCCAGCCGGGGACCCACGTGTTCGCCGACTTCCAGAGCAAGGACCTCGAGGGCCTGTTCAACATGGGCAAGGCCCAGCCCGCCGTGCTGACCGGCGGCCTGCTCTACACCAACGAGGGCAAGGAGGCGGTCCGCCTCAAGGCCGCCTTCAAGGAGGCCATGCAGGGCAAGCACCTGCCCAAGTGCGGCAGCCTGCTCCTGCACTCGGCCGCGCCCAAGAAGTCCCTCTCGGCCGACTTCGCCTTCGTGTTCGCCGACGAGCAGGTCGCGGGCAACCTGCGCTTCGAGTAGCTCAGGCCCACGGCTAGCTCAGGCGAAGGCGAACCACAGCCCGAGCCCGATCAGGGCCAGGAGCGCGACCCCCGCCAGCAGCCAAGGCCAGGGGCTCGCCTCCCGGCGCTGCGTCAGGCTGCGCCCCGCCAGGATCGCCTCGAACTGCACGACCAGCTCGCGCGCGGTCGGGCGGAGGTGGGCGTCCTTGGCGAGCATCCGCCGGGAGAGGGCCTCGAGCCGCCCGGGCATGTCCTTGGGCTCCTCGGCGCTCGGGGGCGGGATCTCGTAGGTCTTGGCCTGCTGGAGGATCTCGCCCGGCGTCGCGCCCGAGTAGGGCGGGTTGCCCGTGAGCAGCTGGTAGAGCATTCCGCCCAGGGCGTAGACGGCGGCCTTGGGGTGCGGCCGCATGCCGCCCAGGAGCTCGGGCGGGACGTAGGTCGCGTCTCCCAGCGCCGGCCCGCCTCGGTAGGCGTAGCGCACGCCCTGCTCGTCCACGACGGCCATTCGCGCCCAGCCGGTCCAGCGCGGCGGGCCGCTGGGCGGGACCTCGACGTGGTCGGGGTGCGGGTCGCCGTGGGTCCGCTTGCGCTCGCCGATCAGCTCCAGCCCGCGCGCGAGCTCGAGCCCCAGCTCGGCCACGCGCCGCGGCTCGAGGGGGGCCTGGCGCAGGAGCGCGCTCATCGTCGGGACCGAGCGCCAGGGAAAGGCGATCCAGGGGCGCGGCAGCCCGTCCAGGTCGAGGGGCCGCTCGAGCAGCGGGCTCGGGGCGTAGCTCTGCAGGAGCACGCTGCGGATCAGCAGGCGCTGGCGGACCTCGTCGGGGAGCCCCTCGCCGAGCACGAGCAGGTAGCAGGCGCCGTGCTCGGGGTGGCTCGCCGACCAGCGCTCTCCGTAGGGGTCGCCCCCGATCCGCTCGCCCACCACGAAGCCCGTGCCGACGATCGCGCCTGGCTCCAGCCGCTCCGCGACGTGGCGCGCGGCGCCAGCGAAGGAGGGCGGCTCGGTCGTCTCGTCGCCCAGGGGCGGGAGCCCCGTCAGCACCGTCCCGAAGGGCAGGGTCCCCAGCGGCTCGTCGAGGAGCGGATCCCGCGCGGGCGGCGACGCGGGCGCACCCGGAGCCGCGAGCGGCGCCGCCAGCGGAGCCGTCGCCTGGGTCAGGGGCTCGACGGTCTCGTCCTGCCCGGGCAGCGCGATCTTGGCGCGGAAGGGGAGGGTCCGCTCGGTCTCGGACCCCTCGCCGCTGGCGAAGGGGTTCTTCACGAGCGAGAGCCTGGCCGGCGCGGGGGCCGCGCTCGCCGCTGGAGCTCGGGCTGCCAGAGCACTACTGCTCGCGCATCGGCAGGCGAATGCCCTTCTGCTGAGCCGTCTCGACCGCGAGCTCGTAGCCGGCGTCGGCGTGGCGGGCGACGCCGATCGCGGGGTCATTGGTGAGCACGCGCTCGATCCGGCGCGCGGCCGCCTCGGTCCCGTCGGCCACGATCACCTGGCCGGCGTGGATCGAGTAGCCCATGCCGACGCCGCCGCCGTGGTGGAGCGAGACCCAGCTCGCGCCCGAGGCGGTGTTGAGCAAGGCGTTCAGCAGCGGCCAGTCGGCGATCGCGTCGCTGCCGTCCTTCATCGCCTCGGTCTCGCGGTTGGGCGAGGCGACCGAGCCCGTGTCGAGGTGGTCGCGCCCGATCGCGATCGGGCCGATCTCGCCCTTGGCGACCAGCTCGTTGATCGCGAGCCCGAGCTTGGCCCGCTCGCCGGCGCCGAGCCAGCAGATCCGCGCCGGCAGCCCCTGGAAGGCGACCTTCTCGCCGGCCATTTGGATCCAGCGGCAGAGGGGCTCGTCGTCGGGGAAGGTCTCGAGCACCAGCTGATCGGTGCGCGCGATGTCGCTCTCCTCGCCGGTCAGCGCCAGCCAGCGGAAGGGGCCCTTGCCCTCGCAGAAGAGCGGGCGCACGTAGGCCGGCACGAAGCCGGGGAAGCGGAAGGCGTCCTGGTGGCCGTGCTCCTGGGCGTGGCCGCGCAGGTTGTTGCCGTAGTCGAAGGTGACCGCGCCCTTGTCCATTAGCGCGTTCATGGCGTCGACGTGGGCGACCGCGGTCTGGCCGGCCCGGCGCTCGTACTCGACCGGGTCGCTCTCGCGCAGGGCCAGCGCGTCGGCGTAGGGGATCCCGTGCGGGACGTAGCCGTTGAGCAGGTCGTGGGCGCTGGTCTGGTCGGTCAGCATGTCGGGGGTGATCCCGCGCTCGAGCAGGGCCTCGAGCAGGTCGACCGCGTTGCCGATCCAGCCGATCGAGATCGCCTCCTTGTTCTGCTTGGCCTCGAGCGCCCAGGCGATCGCCTCGTCGAGGTCCTCGCTCGCCTTGTCGAGGTAGCGGGTCTCGAGCCGCCGCTGGACGCGCTCACGGTCGACCTCGGCCGCGAGGCAGGTCGCCTGCGCCATGGTCGCCGCCAGGGGCTGGGCGCCGCCCATGCCGCCCAGGCCGCCGGTCACGATCAGGCGCCCGCGCAGGTCCCCCTGAAAGTGGGTGTTGCCGGCCGCCACGAAGGTCTCGTAGGTGCCCTGCAGGATCCCCTGAGTGCCAATGTAGACCCACGAGCCCGCGGTCATTTGGCCGAACATGATCAGGCCCTTGGCCTCGAGCTTGCGGAACTCCTCCCAGGTCGCCCAGCGCGGGACGAGGTTCGAGTTGGCGATCAGGACCCGCGGCGCGTCCTCGTGGGTGCGGAACACCCCGACCGGCTTGCCGCTCTGGA
>CALDQK010000563.1 GCA_937911525.1 uncultured bacterium | reverse complement strand
CCCCCGCCGCCGACGGCGCCGCTGTCGCTCGAGCCGCGGCCGCTCTTGGCCGCGGCGGTCTCGAGCAGCACCACCACGTTGCGCAGCTTCTCGGCGGGGTGCTCCATGCCGGGGAGCAGGCGCAGGCCCTCATAGACCTGGTCGGCCAGGCGGCGCGCCTCGATCAGCTCGCTCTCGACGGCCTCGAAGTCCTTGTCGACCCGGACCCGCCCCTTGGGGTCGCGGTCGGGGTGGATCCGCTTGTAGCCCGCCCGGGCAGCCCGCCGGGCCGCCTCCAGCGTGTCGGCGTAGACGTGCCCCGCGTCCGCCCCGTCGTGCTTGACCGCCCAGCGCTTCACCGCCTCCGTTGTACTCGGCGGAGCCGGGTTCTGCTGGCTACCGGAAGAGGACCGGCGCCAGCACCTTGGCCACACGCTCGACCTTCTCGGGCACGGGGAGCATCTCCTCGAAGGGGTCCCAGCGCTCGACCAGCAGGTCGCGGCGGACCTCGAGGGTCAGCACCTGGCCCGGGTAGCTCGCCGACCACTGGTAGCCCAGGGCCGCCGGGACCAGGCAGTAGGTGTCGTTGGCGACGGCCTGGAAGCCCGCGGCCGCGAAGCCAGCCAGGAGGGCCTCCTCGGCCCCGGGCGGAGCGAAGAGCGTCCCCTCCTTGTCGCGGGTCAAGAGGTCGACCTCGGCCCGCGGCTGGCGCTGGTCCGCCTGCTCGGGGGCGTAGGCCCAACGCAGGCGCTCGACGATGTCGGCGTCGACGCGCTCGATCGGGAGCGTGTCGGGGCCGTAGGTGTGGGGCACCAGCGCGCGGCCGCCTTCGCCGCACACGGCGCCGTAGGCCTGCGCTACCGCCTGGACGTAGGTCCGGTGCAGGTCGAGCAAGAGCGCGAGGTCCCGCTCGTCGGTCACGTAGCTGGGCACGCCCGCCGTCAGCCCGCCCGAGGTCAGCTCCGTCCCCTCGAAGTCGGCGGGGCGGTTGCAGTCGACGAAGGTCCGCGGCAGCAGGCAGCGCAGGATCAAGGCCGCGCGGGTCGGCTGGGCCTCGAGCGCCAGCTGCGCGGCGGCGCGGCCGTAGGACCAGGCTCCCACGTCGGTGTTCATGTGGAAGAAGCAGTGCAAGTCGGCCGGCAGCTCACCCTGGAGGCGCGCCCGGAGCGCGTCGTAGTGGCTGCGTCGATCCGCGCCGTGAGGGACCTCGACCAGCAGGTCGGGGAGCGCGTCGGCCGGCGCCTCGGCGCCGCGCAGCAGCTCGACGTCGAGGACGCCGTCGATCGAGGTGGGGAGCGGGGGAGCCGTCACGGGGCCTCCTGGTGGCGGGGCGAGAGGATGCGCTTCGGGCACGGCCCGCGCAAGCGCGCGCGGCGCAGCGCGGAGCGACAGAGGGACCTTGAAGGAGCGCTCGCCAGGCGTCATCGTCTGCATATGCAGACCTGTCGGTCTCTAGTCCTCTCCGCGCTCTCGCTGCTGCTCCTGCCGACCCTGGCTTGGGCTCAGTCGGACGAGGTGCTCTTCGTGCGGGGCGACGGCCAGCCGCCTCAGTCCTACACGGACTCAGGCGACGAGGCGATCGTCAACCAGCTCACCGCCCTGGGCTATCAAGTCACGGTGGTGCAGGACTCGGCGGTCAGCCTGTCCGACGCCCAGGGCAAGGCCCTGGTCGTGATCTCCGAGACGGTCTCGTCGGGGAGCGTGGCCTCCGGGCTGGCCCCGATCGACCAGCTCCCCGTCGCCATCCTCTGCCTCGAGCCCTACCTCCTCGACGACCTGCGCATGACGGGCACGGCGAACTCGCGGACCACGCCCGCCGCGGCGGCCAGCGGCGGGATCGACAACGGCGACTGGGGCAACGCCCCGCCCCACACCCAGATCTACGTGGTCGACGCCAGCCACCCCTTGGCCGCTGGCTTCAGCGCGGGCTTCAACACGATCAGCCCGACCCCCGTCGAGCTGGGCTTTGGCGTCCCCAACGGCAACGCGCAGGTGATCGCGACCCTGGACGACCCGGCCAACCCCGCCACCCCCGCCCCGGCCTGGTGGAACCAGGACCAGGCGCCTGCGCCGGCCCTCGGTCAGCGCGCGGCGATCTTCGTCTACGAAGCTGGCGCCGGGTTGGTCGGCGGCGCGCCAGCCCCCGCGCGGCGCGTCGCCTGGTTCGGGCGCCACGGCGCCGCGCCAAACCTCACCCCGGCCGGCCTCGGAAACCTGGTCGCCGCGATCGACGGGACGGGCGGGTTCAAGCGGATCCAAAGCGGGAGCTGGAGCAACGGAGCGAGCTGGGAACCGAGCGGTGTGCCCACCGCGAGCGACCAGGTATTGGTCTACGGCGCGGCGGCGCTGAACCCCGGCGGCGCGACGGTGCGGGGCTTCGCCCTCCGGCCCGGGCTGGACCTGACCCTGACGAGCTCGCTCAGCGTCAGCGAGGACGCGGTCCTGCGCGGCCGGTTGGTGGTGCCGGCGGGGGTCACCCTCACGGTCCAGGGAGAGCTCGAGCTCCCCGCGGGGGCGACCCTCGAGCTCCAGGGCGGGGCGCTCCAGCTCGGCGCGCGGCTGCGGGTCGAGGGCACGCTCGTCCTCTCGGGCGGCGCCACGCTGGGCGCGAGCGGCGCCGCTCGCGTCGACCTCGAGGTCGCGGGCGCGCTCGAGGTGAACGGCGCCTCCTTCAGCGGATTGGACGTCGACGGGCTGCACGTGCTCCCGGGCGCCGAGCTGCGCCGCTTGCGCAACGCGGCCTTCAGCGGGATCGACCCGGACGGGGCGGCGTCCTTCCTGACGATCGAGGCCGCCAGCCTGAACCTCAACGCCCCGGGCTGCACCTTCGCGGCGCGCAGCGGCGGCCAGGCCAACGTCGAGCTGATCGACAGCGACGGCGGCGGCGACGTGGTGCTCAACCTCGAGCACCGCGGCAGCAACGGCGCGGGAGCCGGCCCCGCCTACGAGCGCGAGGTGAACGGGGCGGCGCTGAACTGGGTGTGGGGCGCGCCCGACACCACCGCGGGGACCGCCGTGGGCTTCCCCCAGGTGGCCTACGACCTGAACACCTTCGCGCTCTACGCCACCTACGTCTCCTTCCGCGACGTGGACTCCGCCGGCAACGACCGGATCTACGTGTTCGACAGCGGCGAGCAGGGCAACGACCAGGGCTACGGGTTCCGCGTCACGCCCGCCCAGGGCGAGCTGATCGGGATCTGGTGGGACACCCTGCCGGGCACGGGGCACGTGGTGTGGGCCACGACCGACTCGGGTCGCCTCCTGCGCTGGACCGACAGCGGCGCGGGCAGCTCGCAGACCCCCAGCCTCGACCTAGCCGCGGGCGGGGTCGACGCCTTCACCTCCCCGCCCTTGACCGACGGGACCCTGGTCTACGCGGCCGGCCTCTCGGGCGGCGCCCCGCGCCTGTTCGCCTTTCAGCAGAGCGACGGCGCCCTGGCCTGGAGCCTGCCGATCCCCCAGCCGATCACGAGCGAGCTGGCGGCTGAGCTAGACCTCGCGGCTGGCGCGACCAAGGTCTTCGCGGGGGCCTCGGGCACGGGCGACGCGACCCCGATCGACGCGACCTTCCCCGGCGGCGCGAGCGAGGGCTTCAGCTACCTCGACGACACCTTCTACGGGACGAGCAACAGCGCCTGGGCCTTCGGGAGCACGCTGAGCGGCGGCGGCCAGGGCGGCGACGGCGCCCTGCGCGTGACCCTCGGCCAGCAGAGCAACGGGCAGGACGTCGACGACATGTCCGGCGGCTGGCGGACCAGCTTCAGCGTCCCCAGCGGCGCGACCGCGGTCAGCGTCCAGGTCACCTTCCGGGCGCGGATCACCAGCTTCTCCGAGACCAACGAGTTCGTCCAAGCCCTGCTCTCGGTGGACGGGACGCTCTACGGCAGCGGAGGAGCAGGAACTGCGCTGGCCTCGATCGACGGCGGGAGCGGCAACGGCAGCGGCTTCGAGAGCACGGGCTGGCAGACCCGGACCCTGAGCGTGCCGGCCACGGTCGGCAACCGCGTGCTGACGGTGGGCGGCTACTTGAACCAGCGCACCGTGAACAACGAGTACGCGCAGGTCGATATCGACCGGGTGCTCGTCACGGTTTCGATCCCCGGCGGCGTGCTCTACCGGATCGACACCATGACCCAAATGGTCGAGGTCAGCAGCTCGAGCCCCGCCGGCGCCGTGCGCGGCTCGCCCTTCCCCCTCTCGGGCACGGGCATGTGGGCCGCCGACGACCAGGGGCGCGTCACGGCGCTCGACCATACGGCCCTCGGCATGCCCGACCTCCCCGGCTGGCCGCTGCAGCCCAGCACCACGCCTGTGCTCGGCCACGTGTTCGTGGACTTCCTCTCCACGCCGGTGCGCGTGTTCTGGGCCAACGAGGCTGGGCAGGTGTTTGGCTACGACGGCGACGGCGCCGCGCTGGGCGGCTTCCCGGTCACCCCCCTCGGCAGCGAGGCGATCCGGGGCTGGCCGCTGCTCGACGTCGGCACGCTGTGGGTCGCCAACCAGGCGGGCGAGGTGGCCGCCTTCGCGGTCAACGCGCCCGGGGTCATCGTCTCGCCGGACTACCGCTTCGGCGCCAGCGTGCCTCGCCTGGCCCAGGGCTACGCGGTCGGCCGGCTTCAGCTGAGCAACGGCGCGGGCAAGTTCCTGATCCTGGAGCGCGAGTAGCCATAGCCCGTCCCGAGACGGCCAGGAAGCCGCTCTCCACCCGACCCGCCCGCTACAGCCCGTCTCGGAAGAGCGCCCGCAGGGCCGCGGCCAGCTCGCTGGCGTCGCGGAAGCGGGCCCGCGGAGGACGGGCCAGGCAGCGGCCCACGATCAGCTCGAGGGCTGGCGGCACCGGGACGAAGCGACTCGGCGGCGCCGGGTCCTGCCCGAGCACGCGGCTGGCGAGGGCCACGATCGTGGGGGCCTGGTGAGGCAGGCGACCGGTCAGGCACTCGTAGAGCAGCACGCCCAGGGCGTAGACGTCGGTTCGGGCGTCGACCTTGTGGCCGAGGAACTGCTCGGGCGCCATGTAGACCGGGGTCCCGAGCATTTGGCCGGTCACGGTCAGCTGGCCCGCGAGGCGCTGGTCGTGGGCGAGGCCGAAGTCGGTCACGCGCGGCGCGCCCGAGCGGCGGCGGTCGAGGAGCACGTTGGCGGGTTTGAGGTCGCGGTGCACGACCTGGGCCGAGTGGGCGGCCCCGACCACGTCGGCCACGGCGGCGATCAGGCGGGCGGCCTCGACCGGACGCAGGAAGCCCCGGCGCGCCAGCAGGTGGCGCAGGGTCTCGCCCTCGACCAGCTCCATCAGGCAGAAGAACTGACCCTCGTGGCAGCCCACGTGGTGGACCCGGACCACGCCGGCGTGCTCGACCCGCTGGGTGGTCACGGCCTCCTGGCGGAGGCGGAGCAGGCCCTCGGGGTCCGCGGCGCCGGGGTGGAGGATCTTGAGCGCCAGGGGGCGCTCGCCCTGGGCCCGGGCCTCGTAGACCACGCCGTTGGCGCCGCGCCCGAGCTCACGGGTCAGGAGCAGGTTGCCGAAGCGACGCGGGAGCGGCGCGTAGGCGGTGCGCTCCGCGTAGTTCGGCCGCATCGTCTCCTCGGCCGGCGAGAGGCGGATCGTGGTGTCCTCCATGATCGGCCGGCGCGCGCGCGGGTTGGGGAAGTGCTCGAGGTCGCCCTGGCAGCGCGGGCAGCGCAGCTCGCTCAGGGTCGAGAGGAAGGAGTAGGGCAGCCGCTCGGCGCAGAGCTCGCACACGAAGTGACCCTGGGCGAGGTCGCGCAGCAAGCCCGCCACGACCGAGCTGGGGACCTGGCGCTCGAGCAGGACCTGCGCCAGGGGCGTGTCGTCGCCCTCTTCACGCTGCGGCGGCTCTCCGAGCACGCCCTGGCTGCGGGCGAGGGCCAGCAGCGCTAGATCCTGAGCAGTTCCCATCCTGCGGATTCTAGGCAGCGAAGCGGGGCAAGTTTCATTGAGCGCGAAGTCGTTCTTCGAGCTCAGCGGACGCGCGCGTAGAGGTGCACGTCCATGCGCTCGGAGCAGCGGCTGGGGGCGCAGCAATACTGGCGGAGCGTGCCCTCTCGCGAGAAGCCAGCCTTCTCGAGCGCGCGCGCAGAGCCGAGGTTGGCCACGTCGCAGACGGCCCACAAGCGCGCCAGGCCCGCCGGGACCAGCAAGTGCTCGGCCAGCGCGAGCAGCACCTCGCTCATGACGCCCTGGCCCCAGTGCTCGCGCGCGAGCACGTAGCCCAGCTCGGCCTGCGGCCCGTCGCGGCGGCAGTCGAGCATGCCGAGGCCGCGCCCGTCGACGCGCCGCTCGATCACCCAAGGCGAGCGCCGCTCGCCCCAGCCGTCGAGGGTCTGCGCGAGGAAGGCCTCGGTCTCGCCGCGCTCGCGGTGGGGCGACCACACCAGGTAGCGGGTGACCTCGGGGTCCTGGGCGTAGTCGTCGAAGATCCACGCCGCGTCCTCGCGCCGGGGGGGACGCAGGGCGTAGCGCTCGCTCTCGAGGCGGACCGGCAGGGGGCTCGGCTCGAGCCCGCCCAGCTCGAGGTCGACCAGCCAGGCCTCGGGGCAGCGCGCGCGGACGCACTCCCCCGCCCAGTCGAACCAAGCGGGGCAGTCGTCGAGCACCGGCGCGTCGCCGCTGGCGACCACGCTGCCCGGCGGCGCCTCGCGCAGGACGGGGTCCGGGTCAGGGACGACCTCGACCTCCCAGGGCAGGCCCTCGTGCTCGGCGCGCTCACGGATCCGCGCGGCCAGCCGACCGGTGTTGCTGACGGGCGCGTCGAGGAGCCAACGCAGCGGCACCCCGCCCCAGCCCCGCTCGCGCAGGTCGAGGGCCAGGAGCTCGAGGGCTCGCTCGGTCGCCGCCGAGACGCGATAGGCGCCGTGGACCCCCGCCAGGTCGCGCAGGGTCCCGTCGAGGGTCGTGACCAGCACCCCGCCGTTGAGCGCGGTCTCGAGGGTGATCACGACGTTGAACCCGTCCACCCACACCGCCTCCGGCGCGGCGGCTCCCCGACGCTGGCGCCGCTCGGCCCGGGCCGCCTCGCGGCCGGCCCCGCTGGTGGCGCGCTTGATCGCCGTCCGCTGCCGCTCGCGCAGCTGGTAGCGGTCGCCGACCAGCTTGAGCGCCGACTTGAGCGCGTAGCCCCGCCGACGCAGCCAGCTCAGCTCGCGCGCGCCGCGGCGCAGGTCACCCAGCGCTGCGGGGGCGAAGAGCTGGGCGTCCTCGGGATGGGCTCCTCCACCTGGCATGGGGTCACGCTACAGGGAAGCGGGCGCAGCGGCACTGGGCTCTCTGCAGTCGTGCCCGTGCCCGGAAATGCGAAGCGCGCAGCGCTAGTCGGCGCGGCGAGCGACTCGGAAGCCGCTCGAGTTGTTCCGCCCGTTCGGCTGGACGCCCCGCCGCTCGAAGGTCACGAGGGACTGCATTCCCGACTGGTAGTCCCCGCCGCACTGCACGCGCAGGCGCCCCTCGGCTGGCCCCTCGGGGTCCCGCTGGGGGGTGCGCGGGAGAGGGCCGTAGCGGTCCTGCACGTATTCGCGCACGTTGCCGGCGCAGTTGAAGAGGCCGAAGGGGCTGCGTCCGCGCGGGCAGCTGCCGACCGGCGCCAGGCCGTCGTAGGTGTCGAGGGCGACCTGGGTGGTGAGGTTGGCGCGCGGGTCCCTGGCCAGGTTCGCCTTGGGGACCGGCTCGCCCCAAGGGTGGACCCGTCCCTTCGCGCCGCGAGCCGCGTAGGACCACTCGGCCTCGGTCGGGAGGCGGAGCCCCGCCCAATCGCAGTACTCGCTCGCGTCCTCCCAGCTGATCGTGTTGACCGGCAGGGCGAGGTGCTCGGGGTCCTCGGGGTCGATCGTGAAGCGCAGGGTCCGCGGCGATCCTTGGGGGTCGTCGTACTTGTCGTAGAGGAAGGAGAGCTCGGGCCGAGGTCGCTTGGTCTCGGCGCAGAAGCGCAGATACTGCCCCCAGCTGATCTCCTGCAGGCCAATGTAGAAGTCGCGCGTCAGGGTCACCTCGTGGGGGTGCGCCTCGCGCTGGCGCAGCTGTCGCCGGCGCTCCTCGTCGATCCCGTAGGTCCCGGTGCGGCCCTCATAGGCGCCCATGGGGAAGGTCCCCGCCGGGATCCGCACCAAGCGCGAGCCGTCGCGCCAGCAGGTGACCTCGGGCGCGGTGTAGCGCTGCTGGCGCGTCACCCGGCGCTCGAGGCGAGCGAGCTGAGCGCTGGCGACCCCGATCACCTCGATCGTGATCTGGTTCTCGAGGGGCGCGAGGGGCAGCTCGTAGCGCAGGTCGAGCTCGTCGCGCGGCCGGAGGACCTTGCGCAGGGGCCGCTCCTCGCTCGCGGCGCTGCGGGTGATCACGACCTGGCGGGCGTCGTCGTTGAGGTGCAGCACGAGGGGCAGGGTCGCGGCGTAGGTCGTCGCGGGCAGGGGCGCGGGCTCGAGGCGCAGGGGCGGGCGCGCGGCCGGCGCGCTGGCCTGGGTGCCTCCCCCGCCCGCCTCGCCGCTCTGCCCGCGCGCCGCGAGGGCCAGCGCGCCGCCGACCAGGGCCAGCGTGACCAGCGCCGCCAGGATCGCCAGCGGGCGGCGCGAGGTGTCGAGCGACTCGCCCCGGCGCAGGCGCGCGAGGACCTCCGCCAGCTCGCTCATCGTCACCCAGCGGTCGTCGGGCGACTTGGCCATGGCCTTGAGCACGACCCGCTCGATCTCGACCGGGACGCGCGGCGCGTGGACCGAGGGGGCCGAGGGCGCGCGCATCGCGACGTCGCGCATCACCTCGTGCATGGGCCCGTCGAAGGGGGGCAGGCCGCTGAGGCAGTGGTAGAGGATCGCGCCCAGGCCGTAGACGTCGGTCCGCTCGTCCATGCTCGAGCGGTCGTCGAGCTGCTCGGGGGACATGTAGCTGAGGGTGCCGACCAACTGCCCGGTCTGGGTCAGCCGCTCCGAGCCCTTGACCCGCGCCACACCGAAGTCGGCGATCAGCGGCTCGTCCTCGCTGCTGAACAGGACGTTCTCGGGCTTGAGGTCGCGGTGCAGGATCCCGCGCTCGTGGACGTGGGCCAGCCCGCGGGCCAGGCCCTCACCGATCCGCAGCACCTCCTCGGCGTCGAGCGCTCCGTAGCGGTCGATTCGCTCCTGGAGGCTCTCTCCGGCCAGCTGGACCGCGATCCAGGGGCAGCCCAGGTCGTGGCCCGAGCCGTAGATCGTGAGCACGTTGGGGTGCTCGCCGGCGGCGCTCTGGGCCTCCGTCTCGCGCAGGAAGCGCTTGAGCGCCAGCTCGGAGCCCCCGGCCGACATGGCCTTGAGGGCCACCTCTCGGCCGCTGGGGTCCACCGCGCGGAACACCGCGCCCATGCTCCCCGCGCCGAGCTTCTCCCGCAGCACGTAGGGCCCGACCCGGGCCCCAGGCTGCCACTGCCACGCTCCATCCACGGCTAGAGGGTAGCGACTCGAGGTCGCTCGCTCCCGGGCCTACTTGGTGCCGAAGAGGCGGTCTCCCGCGTCGCCGAGGCCAGGCAGGATGTAGCCCTTTTCGTTCAGCTTCTCGTCGACGGAGGCGGTCCAGATGTCCACGTCGGGGTGGTGCTCGTGGAAGTGCGCGATCCCCTCGGGCGCCGCGAGCAGGCAGAGGAACTTGATCGCGCCCGGCTTGCAGCCCTTGATCCGGTCCACGGCGGCGACCGCCGAGTGGCCCGTGGCGAGCATGGGGTCCACCACGAGCACCTCGCGCTCGGGCAGCTCGTCGGGCATCTTGAAGTAGTACTCGACCGCGATCAGGGTCTTGGGGTCGCGGTAGAGGCCGATGTGGCCGACGCGCGCGGCGGGCATCAGGTCCTGGATCCCGCTGGCCAGGCCGTCGCCCGCGCGCAGGATCGAGACGACCACCAGCTTCTTGCCCTCGAGGACCGGCGCCTCCATGCTCACCAGGGGCGTCTCGATCGGCTCCTTGACCATGGGCAGGTCACGCGTGACCTCGTAGGCCATGAGCATCGAGATCTCGCGCATCAGCCGGCGGAAGAGCGCCGTCGGCGTCTCCTTGCGGCGCATCAGCGTCAGCTTGTGCTGCACGAGGGGGTGGTTGATGACGTGGACCTGGGGGTCGCTCATGGCTCCTCCGGTGGGGCGGCTCAGAATACCGTCCCGTCGCTGGCGATGCGCAGCGGCGGGCGGCCGTCGGGCCGGCGCTCGCGCGCGACGACCCGGCCCGTGGCCCAGGTGCCGCCTTCGAGCACCTTGGCGAGGGGGAACTCGTCCGCGCTGAGGCCGAGCCGCTCGCGCACCAGGGGCGCGATCCGGTCCAGCAGGGCCACCGTCAGGGCGCGCCACTCGACGATCAGGGGACCGCCCGGGGCGTGGGCCTCCTCGGCCGCCTGGGGGTCGACCAGCTCGAGCACGCCCAGGTCGAGCAGGAGCCCGCCGTTGCGGTATTCGGGCAGCCCCGTCAGGCGGTCGAGGTGAGTCACCTCGAGGCCGGCTTGCTCGAGGG
>CALDQK010000562.1 GCA_937911525.1 uncultured bacterium | reverse complement strand
GTTCGACGCCCGAGCCCGACGACCGAGCCCGACGCCCGAGCCCGACGCCCGAGCCCGACGACCGAGCCCGACGACCGAGCCCGACGCCCGAGTTCGACGCCCGAGCCCGACGCCCGAGCCCGACGCCCGAGCCCGACGTCCGAGCCCGACGTCCGAGCCCGACCAGGCTGCTAAATCTGCTGGCACCCCTCCGCAGGTGCGGCTACATCTCGAAGCACCGGGAGGGATCACCCATGCAGCAGCGGTTCATTGGCGTCCTCGTGGCCTGCGCGGCCTTGTTCATGTGCGCTCCGGCCTGGGCCGACGGGTGCAAGGGCTGCGCGGCGACTCAGCAGGTCGTGGAGCGCGTCACGGCTCAGGTCCGCTGCGACGGGTGCGAGGAGGCTCCGGCTGCCTGCGCCAAGTGCAAGGCGATCGTGGCGGCGCCGGCCTGCGCTCCCGAGGCGTGCAAGGCCCTGGCGGGCGCCAAGTGCGTGCCCTGCGCCGCCACCGCCGCGGTCCTGAAGACGGTCTTCTGCTGCGGCGGCTGCCGCAAGGCGGGGGAGGCCAAGGCGGCCGAGTGCGCCAAGTGCAAGCTGGCCCGCAAGCGCGCCGAGCGGGCGACCCGCTGCTTCGCTTGCCACGGTCAGAGCGCGAGCCAGGACGGAGTCACGGTGCAGGCCGTCCTCGCCGGCCCCATGGTCAACGTCATGGAGGACGAGCTGCTCCCGGTCGAGGGTTACTTCACCTTCACCGTCCGCGTCAGCAACGGCAACGACGCCAAGCGGACCCTCAAGGGCAAGGTGATCCTGCTCGACGCCGAGGGCAAGGAGATCGGCTCGGGGACGCTCTTCAAGCCCGTCGGCGCCAAGGCCGCCACCCTCGAGGCGAGCAGCTGGAAGGCCGCCGGCAAGGTGGCCAGCTTCAAGCTCGTGATCGAGAAGATCTTCAAGTTCTGAGCTGACTCAGGTCACGCCACAGCGCCACGGCGAGCCCGACCAGGGTCGCGCCGACGGCCAGGGTGCCCGCCGGGAGCGCCGTGGCTGGGCTGAGCGTGATCGTGAGCGCGGCGGCCAGGTAGACCGGGGTCAGCAGCCAAAGCGCGGGGTGGAAGCTCATGGCTCCGACCGAGGCCATGGCGGCCATGAGGAGCATGTCGACCGCGATCACCTCGGCGAACCCGGTCCCGAAGGCGAGCGCCTGGAGCCGGTGCAGGAACATGCCCGCCAGGGCGACGAAGAAGAAGCCCATCAGGCGGCGGTTGAAGGCGTTGCGGAGCAGGTAGCGCCGGCCAGCCAGGGCCGCGACGACCAGACCCAGGAGCGTCGCGCCGGCGGGCAGGAGCAAGACCCGCGCGTTGGCCTCCAGAGTGCCCCCCAGGACCAGCGCGCGGAAGGTGAGCGAGAGCGCCAGCGCCGACGCGATCCCCAGCCCGAGCACCAGCGCCCGCTGCGGGCGCGCGACCGAGGTGTCGTGGGCGTCGCGGAGGCGCTCGGTCCGCTCGGCCGCGCTCCGGGCGGCGTCGAGGCGCTCGCGCAGGCTCGCGGTCGCGACGGCCAGGCCCTCGAGCTCGCTCAGGAGCGCCTCGGCGGCGGTCAGGTTGCCTTCAGCCAGCTCGTGCTCGACCTGCAGCTCGAGGCACTCGCGCAACCCCTCGGCGGCTTGCTCGTCGCCGGCCTCGAGCGCCTGCCGAAAGGCGAAGCGGCACTCGACGGCCAGGCGCGCCGCGCTGAGCACGTCTTCGCCGCGGACCGCGTCCTTCAACGCCGCCAGCCGCTCCCGCGCCGCCGCGGTCAGGGCCCGCGCCCCGCGGCGCTGGAGGAACTCGACCAGCGCGGCGCGGAAGCTGCGCACGTCGGGGTAGCGCGCCGCCGGCTCGGCCGCGCAGGCGCGGTTGGCGATCTCGCCCAGCTCGGGGGGCAGCTCGGGGGGATAGCGGGCCGGCTCCGAGCGGGAGGCCGCCGCCAGGACCGCGAGCAGACTCCCGCCCGCGTGGCGGCGCTCGCCCGTCAGGAGCTCGTGCAACACCGCGCCCAGGAGGTAGACGTCGGTCCGCTCGTCGGCCGCCTGCTCGAGCATCTCGGGCGCCATGTAGCCAGGGGTGCCGCCCGGCGGGTAGGGAGGCTCGGCCTCGCTCGAGACCGCGAGCCCCCAGTCGACCAGGTAGACCTCGCCGAAGGTCCCCACCAGCACGTTGTCTGGCTTGAGGTCCCGGTGCAGGACCCCCTTGCTGTGGGCGAACTCGACCGCGTCGCACACCGCGAGCAGCAGCTCGAGGTTGCGCCCCAGGGGGTCCGCCTCGCTGCCGACCCGCTCCCAGGCCGGGTGCTCGGGCTGGGCGAGCAGGCGCCGCCAGGGCTCGCCCTCGACCCGCTTCATGACCAGCAAGGGGCGCCCCTCTCCGTCGAGCCCCAGGCCGTGGACCGGCACGATCCGCGGGTGCTCGAGGGCGCCGGTCAGGCGGGCTTCGCGGAGCAGCGCCTCCTGGGCCGAGGTCTCGGGGTGGGGGACCTTGATCGCGACCCTCCGCCCCAGCGAGCGCTGCCAAGCCGAGCGGACCTCGCCCATGCCCCCCGCCCCGAGCAGCTCGCCCGGCTCGAGGTCCTCGGCCAGCCCGCTCAGGGGCGGTCCGCACTCGGCGGCGCTCGACCCGGCCAGGGCGTGAGGCGGCTGCAGCGTCCGGCTGGGCGAAGGGCTCGGCCCGTCCTCGAGCTGCAGCGTCGCGCAGAAGGCCTGCACCGGGGTCGGGAGCGAAGAGGACATGCTTCCAGCCTACCGCCGCGCCCGAGCCGCCGGACGACCCGACCCGGCCCGACCCGACCGACCGGCCGATCCCCGTACAGACCGACACCCCCAGGAGGTCACCTGAGGGCGTCGTCGAGCAACTGGAAGGAAGGAAGGAAGGAAGGATCGGCGTTTCCGCCGAGTGCTGCTCTTGCCCTCCTCCATAGCCAGCGCTGTGCCGCCCCCAACTCCCGCAGGTGCGTGAAACGGCCCCCCACGATTCCGCCAGATTCGGAAAATCGAGCCGCCAGAGGGACGCTGGAGACACGAAGCGAAGCGTTTCAGCCTCGTGAGCCGCTTTGAGCCGACTTTCCAGAACTCGGTGGGCCCATCGCGGCCTCCACCGAGTTCTCGGGACTTCTGGCGGGTACAGGAGTCGCGATAAGGGTCAGCAAGCGAAACGAGGAGTCGAGCCCCCTTTTCCTTCCTCCCTTCCTTCCTTCCTCCCTGGCTCGACTCCGACGTGCGACGAACTTCCTTCCTTCCTTCCGGTTACGGCCTCGACCTTCGTCGAGGCCGTGGCTTTTGGTTCCCGGCTAGACTGCCGCCCATGGGCACCTGGCTGCTCCGAGCACTAATGCACCTCGTCATGCTGTGGGCCCGCTTCGAGGCGGCGGTCCTGCCCGTGGAGTGGCTCTACAGCATGGGTCGCGCGAGCGCCCGGACGCTCTTCCTCTGGTCGCCCGGGATCCGCCGCGGGCTGCTGGCCAACGCCCGCCGCCTGCTCGGTCCGCAGGCCAGCCGGGTGGAGCTCGAGCGCCACTCACGCCGGGTCCTCGAGGGCTTCAGCCGCTTCTTCGTCGAGCTCCTGACCGCCCCGAACACCTACCCGACTCAGGACGCCTTCCTGGCCCGGGTCGAGGGGCTCGACCACGCCAAGGCGGCCTACGAGCGCGGCCAGGGGGTCGTGGGGATCTCGCTCCACATGGGCAACATGGAGCTCGGACCGATGCTCCTCGAGGGCCTCGTGCAGCCCATGGCCGTGGTCTACCGCAAGGACCCCTTCGGCCTGGTCGAGGCCATGCGCTCGCGGGCGCGCACCGACCACGGCCTGGAGGAGATCGACACCAGCTCGCCCTTCTTCGGCGTGACCGTGCTCGAGGTCCTCCGCCGCGGCGGCTTCGCCTTCGCCCTGGGCGACGTCGGCTTCGAGGAGGGGCTCGGCAAGGGCGAGCTCTACCCCTTCCTCGGCGGCCAGGCCCGCTTCCTGGAGTGGCCGGCCCGGCTGGCGCGGGCGAGCGGGGCGCCCCTCCTGCCCTGCTTCGTGCTTCGGGACGAGCGCGGCGACTACTTCGCCCGGATCGAGCCGCCGATCGAGCCCGAGGGCGAGGTGCGCGAGATCACGAGCCGCCTCGTGGCCGTGTTCGAGCGCTTCGTGCGTCGCTACCCCGACCAGTGGCTGATCCTGCACTCCTACTGGGAGGGCGAAGCCGCGTGAGCTCCCCGGCCCGGCTCGACCCCCGCGCCCGCGCGCTCCTCGCCGTCGCGGGGCTCGCCTTAGGCGTCTACGTGCTCGCCCGCGGGAGCGACTGGCTCGAGCTGCCGGGCCACCGCAACCCTTGGCCCTTGAGCGCTCTGCTGCTGCTCGGCGTCGGCGGCGCCGCCCTGGACCTCTCGCGGCGCGAGAGCTGGCTGGCCCGCGCCTGGCAGCGGCTGCGGCAGGGGCCGAGCGAGGCCGCCTTCTGGCGAGCCTTCGCGCTCCTCCTCACGGCGGGCTTCCTCTACCGGGTCTGGCTGAGCGATCTGCTGGGGATCCCCAGCGGCTCCTGGGACAGCGGCTCCTACCTCGTCCCCGCCCTCGAGCACCCCTGGCTGCCCTTCTCGGAGGTCCGCACCCTGGGCGCCCCCCTGCTGGTCTCGCTCGGGCTCGCCCTCGACGGCCTGCGAGGCGTGCTCCTGGTCCACAACCTGCTCTGGCTGGTCTCGAGCGCCTTGCTCTGCGCCAGCGTGGCGCGCCGCCTTCGCCTGCGCGGGCTGAGCCTGGTCCTCCTGCTCTACCTCTGCTGCAGCTTCCGCAACCTGCACTTCGAGTACGCCCTCCTCTCCGAGCACGCGGCGCGCTGCTCCTACGCGCTCTTCGCAGGCGTCGCGCTCCTGAGCTGGGGCCGGCCGCGCTGGGGCTCCACCCTCGCCCTGGCCCTGGCGGCCTTCGCCGCGGTCCTGGTCAAGCCGACCGCGCTGGCGCTCGTCCCCGCCGCAGCCCTGCTCTACGCCGCGCCTTGCCTGCTCGACGGCGCCCACAGCAAGCGCCAGGCGCTGCTCCACACCCTGGCCCTGGCCGGGCTCGTGGCGGCGCTCTTCGCGGGCTACGCCCTCGTCTTCCAGCAGCGCTTCGGGAAGCTAGCGACCAACTCCTTCACGGGCACGGCGCTCTTCGCCTACACCGGTCACCTGACCGACCTCGAGGCCAGCGAGCGGCCTCGCCTGCGGGCGGACCTGCGCGAGCTCCTTCCCCGCTACCGCCGCGACTACGTCGCCAAGGGGGACGAGCGGCCCAACTGGCTCGCCTTCGGGTTCGCCGAGGAGGACCTCCGCGCCGACTTCGGCGAGCGCAGCCCCTTTCGCTGCGTCAACGAGGAGCTCGCGCGCCAGCCGGACCCGACCTCGACCCAGCAGCAGCAGCGCGACCGGATCTTCCTCTCGCTCGCCAAGAGCGGGATCGAGGCCCACCCGGACGCTTACCTCCGCCTCGTGCTGCGCCACCTGGTCCGGCTCTACCGCACGGGACCCGGCGCCTTCTACGGCGACGTGTTCGCCTCACCTGGAGCGGCCGCCTACGGGAGCGAGCGCGGCCGGGCCTTCTTCACGAGCACGCACGAGCGAATGACGGCGCCCTACCTGGCCGCGCGGGGGGCGCCCCCCGCGAGCCTCGGGCCCTCCCTCCAGGCCGAGGAGCCGCCCCAGCCCTGGGCGGGGCTGGTGTTCCTCGGCACCTGGGGCGCCTTCGTCGTCTCGGCCCTCGCGCAGGCGCTGCTCAGCTACGGCTGGCTGCTCCTGCTCCTGCTCGCCCCGCTGCTCGGGCGGGCCCGAGCGCGTGAGCGCGAGCACCTGCTCCTGGCGGCCTGCCTGCTGCTCACGGTGCTCGGCTACGGCGTGGTCCTGGCCCTGATCTGCATCAGCGAGACCCCGCGCTTCATCACGAACGTGCAGGACCTGCTGCTGCTCGCCTACCTCCTGCTCGGGCGCGCCGAGCTCGAGGCCTTGACCTACTCGCCGTCGTAGAGGCGATCGCCCAGCGAGTTGGGCAGACCGCGCGAGCGGTAGATCGCGTCCGCCACGCGGTCGATGTCGTAGGGCACGCGCCGGAAGGAGAAGCTCCCGTCTTCGCGGGCCAGGACCCAGCAGGCGCGCGGGTCCCCGTCGCGCGGCTGACCGACGGAGCCGACGTTGATGATCGCGCGCCGCCCCGAGATCGAATAGCGCTTGCCGTCCTCGGGCTCGATGTAGTGCACGTCCTCGCCGTTGCTCCCCAGGAGGAAGATCCCCGGCACGTGGGTGTGGCCGAGGAAGGCGATCCGGCTGTTGTTCATCCCCTCGAACACCTCGAGGGCGCCCATCTTGTCGTGGACGTAGTCGAGGTTGCTGTCGAGCGAGCCGTGGGCCATGACCCAGGGCCCGAGCTCCTCGGTGTAGGGGAACTTCTTGACGTAGCTCCACCAGCGGCGCCGGTCGGACATGCCCGGGCCCCGGCCCGGCTTGATCTGGCGCCGGGTCCAGAAGGCGGCCTTGGCGGCCAGGCGCTTGAAGCGCTTGGGGATCTTGTAGGAGATCGCCTCGTCGTGGTTGCCCTTGATCACGAACTCGAAGCTGCTCGCGGCGATATCGAGCACCTCGCGCGGGTTCGGCCCATAGCCGATCACGTCGCCCAGGCAGTAGATCTTCTTGACCCGCCGCGCCTCGATGTCCCTGAGCACCGCCTCGAGGGCGATCAGGTTGGCGTGGACGTCCGAGATGATCGCGATCCGCTCCACCTAGGGGCGCCCCCCCTGGCTCTCCCGGCGGGCCGCGCGGCAGGCGGCCAGCAGGGCGCGGGCCTTGGCGAGGGCCTCGCGCTCCTCGCCGCTGGGGTCCGAGTCGAGCAGCACCGCTCCGCCCGCGTGCACGTCGGTGTGGTCGGGCGTCAGGTCGCAGATCCGGATCGCGACCGCGAGGTCGAGGGCGCCCTCGAAGCCGACCCAGCCGAAGGTCCCGCAGTAGAGCCCCCGCCGGACCGGCTCCAGCTCCTCGATCACCTCCAGCGCCCGGACCTTGGGCGCGCCGGTCACCGACCCCGGCGGAAAGGCGGCCGCCAGGAGGTCTGCCCAGTCGCGCCCCTCCGCCAGCTCGGCCGCCACGAGGGCCACCGTGTGGTGGACCGCGGGCCACGACTGCAGGCGGCGCGGGTCGCGGACCGAGACGCTGCCGGGGCGGGCCACGCGGCCGAGGTCGTTGCGGACCAGGTCCACGATCATGGCCAGCTCGGCGGCGTCCTTCTCGCTCGCGAGCAGCTCGCGCGCCAAGGCCTCGTCCTCGCCCGGGGTCTCCCCGCGCGGACGGGTGCCCTTGATCGGCCAGGAGCTGACCTCGCGCCCGCTCACGCGCAGGAAGCGCTCGGGCGAGGCGGAGAGCAGGCGCCGCCCCGGGCCCAGCTCGAGGTCCGCCATGTAGGCAGCCGGAGCCCGCTCGCGCAGGGCGGCCGCCAGGCGCTCGGGGTCCGCCGGCGGCAGCCGGTGGCGGCGCGAGAGGTTGACCTCGAACAGGTCGCCGCGCCGGATCAGGCCGCGAGCCCGCTCGACCATGGCCTCGTAGGCGGCGCGGTCCAGGCTCTCGGCGCCGGCGGCGCCCTCTGCTGAGGAGGGAGCCGAGGGCGGCTGCGCGCGCGCCTCGACCAGGGCGGCCTCGACCTCGTCGGGCTCGAGCCCGGCGCCGCTCCCGCGCAGCGCCAGCTCGGCGCGGGCGTGGTCGAACACCAGCACCCGCCCGTAGATCGCGAGGTGCAGGTCGGGGGGCGGATCCTGCTCGGGCGGGGTCGCCGCGCCGATCCGCTCCAGGCGCCGCCCGTAGTCGTAGGCCAGGGTCAGGAGCGCGCCCCCCGTGAACACCTCGGGGTCCGGCTCGTGGCCGGCCGGGCGCGCCCGCTCGAGGAGCGTGGCCGCGGCGCGGAGGGGGTCGCTCGGCAGGTCGCGCGCCCACTCCTCGGGCCCGCTCAGCAGGCGCAGGGGCTGGCCGGGGGCCGCCTGGGCCACGGCCAGCGGGCGCCCGACCAGGTAGGAGCGCCGCCCCAGGTCGTCCAGCGAGCGCCCGCTCTCGAGGAGCCCCACGCCGGGGACCCCGCGCCGGCGCAAGGCCGCGGCCAGGGCCTGGGGGTCGAGCTCTCCGCCGCGCCAGACCCTGGCGCCAGAGCCTGAGGTGGGCGCGCCGAGGGCTGAGGTGGAGAGCGACGTCACGCCGGATTCTAGCCGCGCACCCGAACTCCCCGCAAAGCACAGGGTGGAGCAGCGCTCGGACCCCGGGGCAGGGCTACTATGGAGCGCGAGACGAGGTCGACGTGGCGCAGGCGTTCTGGAACTGGGTTCAGCAGGAGGAAGAGCGCCTCTACGGCATGGTCGTCGACGACGCCGTGGGCCTGGTCGAGGAGCTGTGCGACATGCTCCAGCGCGAGCACGCGGGGCTGGTCGTCGAGGTCTACCACGGGCCCTCGAGCGAGGACGAGCCAGCGGAGCGCCCCGCGGGCATGGTGATCTCCTGCAACGGCTACCGCGAGCGGATCGAGCAGGTCGAGGCGGTCGTCGACTCGGCCCCCGAGCTCTCGCGCTGGACCGTCGAGGCCTTCCGCCCGCGGGACCGGGTGGCGGGGATCTCGATCACCCTGCGCGGGGTCGAGCTCCAGGCCGACGACGTGTTCGCCCAGGTCCTCCAGGGCGGGAGCGGGGAGGTCGGCGTGCGCCTGCTGGTCAAGGGCCTCGAGCAGGACGAGGAGTACGAGCCGCGCCGCCACGGGGCCTACCTCCTGCTCGACCACGCCGTGGGGGAGCTGGACTCGATGCGCACGATCCACCACGTCGAGATCGAGCCCTACCCCAAGGGCGCCGAGCCCGAGGGGGCGCTGGCCCTGTCCGACCTGCCGGCGCGCCTCGACGAGATCAAGACCGCGGGCTTCGACCTGTGGGACGTCTACTTCACCTGGCTGGACGAGGACCCGGCCTCGATCGTCTACAAGCTGGGCCTCTCGCGCCTCGCGCCGCTGCGGGAGCGCCCGGTGCGGCTGCGGATCCTGCTCGACCTCAACCAGGCGCGCGACGACGGGCTGCCCGAGTCGGCGGAGCTCGACGTCCTGCGCGAGCTCGAGGACGTGCTCGAGCCGCGCCTGCGCGAGGAGGCCGACGCGCTCTACGTCGGCCGGATCACGACCCGCGGCCTGCGCGACCTCGTCTACTACGCCAAGAGCGAAGAGGGCCTGGCCGAGCTCGCCGAGGCGGCGCTGGCGGCCCACCCCGACTACACGGGCTGCGTCCAGGTCGAGCGCGACCCGCGCTGGAGCTTCTTCCGCGAGCTCCTCGAGCCGAGCCCCTTCGAGCGCCTCCGCAACGACCTGCAGGAGATCACCCGCGAGCTGGACGGCGAAGGCGACGACCCCGAGGCCGCGCGCACCTGCACCCTCCACTTCGGCTTCCCCGCCGAGGAGCCCCGCGACGCCTTCGCGAGCGAGCTCGCGAGCGAGGGCTTCGAGCTCGAGACGCGCCAGGAGGGCGAGGGCGAGAACGCCTGGTTCGCGCTCCGCGTGACCCGGGACGAGACCCCCGGCGACTTCTGCGACCTGGCCCTGCGCCTCTTCGGGCGCGCCGACCAGGCCAAGGGCGAGCTGATCGGCTTCGAGCTCCCCGCCCTCGAGGGCGGCGACACAGCGGGCTAGCGGGACAGAGTCGTCACTCACCGGACACTCGTGGCGTGCCCAGGGACGCAAACGTTGGAGAAGGGACCGGCTCGGACCTTGCTCTCACTCGAGAGGAAGACAGAAAGGAGCCCCCATGTCCCCCGCCACCGCCACCCACGACCGCCACCTGCTCGAGCCCCTCGAGTTCGCCCGCCTGCTCATGGGCTACGAGGACGGCTTCCTCTGCACCCGCTCGACCACCAGCGACCTCAGCGCCCGCCCAATGCGCCTGGTCGACGTCAGCCCCACCTGCGAGCTGATCTTCGTGTCGAAGGTCGACGGGAAGGTCGAGGAGATCCGCCAGCACCCCAACGTGTGCGTGACCTTCCGCAAGCGCGGCCGCTTCGCCAGCGTCTCGGGGCGCGCCTTCCTCGAGAGCGACCCCGACACCCTGGCCCACTACCAGGTCGAGCGGCTGACCCCCTGGCTGCCCCAGCGCGGCGACGACGAGCAGCTCGTCGTGATCCGCGTCACGCCGCACACGGCCGAGTCCTGGGACTCGACCGGTCTGGTCCACCGCCTGCGCCGGCTGGCGGCGATCGGCGAAGCGATCGTGCGCGGCCAGACGGCCGAGCACGAGGCCTACGACCACGTCGAGCTCGAGAGCTAGCTCCTGACCGAGAGCTGGCACGGTGCTTCGTGCCCGCGCCCGTCTGACCACTCCACACATCTCGGGCCTGTCCTCCGAGCGGCGCGAGGACGGTCGGAGGCGCCTGGACGTGGCGCTGTACGAAGGAAAGCAAGAAATGAGGAAGGAGAGGAGATCGGCAAGATCTGCGATCT
>CALDQK010000561.1 GCA_937911525.1 uncultured bacterium | reverse complement strand
CCCTGCTCCTCCGCGCCCTCGACGGGAGCCGCGAGCACGGCGAGGCCTATCAGCTCGCCGCCGCGCTCTTCCCCGCGCGCGTCGCCAACCGCGCGCACGCCGCGCTCTGCCTGGCGACGCCCGAGGAGCGGCGGGCCGAGCTGCAGCGCGCGCTCGAGCTCGACCCCCAGTCGGCCCTCGCCGGCTACCTCTACGAGATCGACGGCTTGCGGCAGGACCCGCCCGCCCTGGGCGCTGACGCGGCCGGGCTGGCGCGCCTGGCGGAGGCCATGCTCGCGCAGCCGCGCTGGCTCGCCGAGCTGATCGGGATCCTCTCCCGGGCCGGGAGCGCGTCCGACCTGGCGCGCCCCGCGGCGGGCGCGAGCCACGCCGCGCGCCTCGGCTACGCGCTGGCGCCGCTCCGCGGTCAGAGCCCAGGGCCGGAGCAGCTGCGCGCGGCGGCCCAGCGCGCGGCGGAGCTCAGCGCGGACGCGCCCGAGCTCCTGGCGCCGCACGTCGTGCGCGCCCTCGCGCTGGCGCGCAGCCCGCGGCCGGCGCGCTTGCCCGGGGTGGAGGCCGAGCTGCGCTACCTGATCCGCTGCGTCCGCAGCGCAGGGCCCTGGGTGGAGCTGGCGGATCGGCTCAGCTTGATCGCCTTCCCCGCGCAGCCAGCGACCCCCGCCGTCGACGGGCTCCTCGCGCGCGGCTTCGGCCTCGACGACGACGCCCTGCGCCGCGGCGACGAGCGGACCCACTTCTACGACTTCGACCGCGAGATCAACGAGGCCTTCGGGGGAGCCGGCCTCTGGAGCCTGGAGTCCGAGCGGGTCACGTCGCTGATCGAGCTGGCCAAGGGCTACGTGGTCCTCGACCGCCCCTTCCCCCTGGCGCGCGCGGCGGGCCTGATTCGCTCGCGCCTGAAGGATCCAGCGCCGCGGACCCTGGGCGCGCTGGGTCCCTGGGAGGCGCGGGGGCGCCTGGCCTTCGGCTACCGCACCAGCAGCGTCGAGGACCTCGACCACGTCCTCGGCCTGCTCTGGGGCGAGCCCCTGGGCGGGACCCTGCTGCCCCTCGCGCCGCGCGCGACCTCGGCCATGTGTCCGCCGAGCCTGAGCTTCGACCGCCGCCTGCACGACGCGATCGACGAGGGGCTGCGCCCCACGGAGGAGGAGTTCCTCCAGCAGTTCGGCTACTCGGCCTTCGCGGCCCTCGACCACTACCTCTACCGGCTCGGAACCGACGCGACGGATCCCCTCTCGCCCGCCGCGCTGCGACGCCTGGGCGGGGGCTCGCTGCTGCGCAACCCGCAGCACCCCGACGCCTACGAGGACGCGCTCGAGGGCCACCTCGAGCGGGGTGAGGCCGGGCCCGCGCGCCTGGCGCTGGAGTGCCTGACCGCCTTCGGCTTCCGCTGGGAGGAGGTCGCGGGCCCAGGCTTCGCGCGACAGCTCAGCCGGGAGGTCCTCCCGCGCGCCCTGGGCGAGGCGGACCCCGCGCGCCGCGCCGCGCTGTTCCGCGTGTTCGAGAGCGCCTACGCCTCGACCAAGGCGCTGCTCCCCCCCGAGCCGCGCGACTCCTGGGGCTGGTCGGTGCGCCGCGTGCGCTGGGCGATTCAGCTGCTCGAGCTCGACGTGTTGCTCGAGCGCGCCGCGCGGAGCGAAGGCGAGGCCCAGGCCCAGGTGCTGGCGCGAATGCGCGAGGTCCGCGACGGCCTCGAGACCTGGTCGCGCGGGAGCGAGACGGCCCGCGAGTGGAGCCGCCGCTGGCAGCGCGGGAACGTGGACGGCGTCCACTGGCTGCGCTGGCGGGACCTCCGCTGCGGGGCCCTGCTCTTCGACGAGGCGAGCAAGCTCGAGGGCGCGCGCCAGGGCTTCGCCGACGTGCTCGGAGACCTCGACCAAGACGAGCGAGCGGCGCTCGCGCGCGCGACCCAGGCCGACCCCTTCCGGGAGTCGCTCTTGAAGCGGGTGAAGGGGCTGGAGGAGGTCTACGCGGGGTTGGAGGGGGAGTCGAAGTGAGTGAGGCGGGGGCGGCGCTGGTGGAGTGAGCGCGGGTTGACGCCGGCTGCAAATTTGAATCAGGAGTTAGGAATGGCTGTCGCTCGACCCTCGACCGCCCTGAGCCGGGGCCGCACGACCCGCGATCGGCGCTCCGAGAGTTCTTTCAACGCAAAGGCGCAGAGCCGCAAAGGGCGTCGCTCGTGCGTGGGTCGGAGGCTGACTAGGCGTGCCACGGCAGCCCGCTCTCGCCCCTCCTGGCGCTCTTTGCGCCTTCGCGTCTTTGCGTCTTTGCGTTGAAGAAGGCCCGACCGGGCGGTCTCAAGGACTGCGACAGCGGCCGGCGTCCTCGGCCTCTCGCCCCACGAGCCACCCTCCGGAACGCAGCGAGGCGCCAGCTCTCGCTGGCGCCTCGTGCTTAGGTCGGACGAATCCGCCGAGGACTACTCGGCGGGGGTGTCCTCGCCGCCCTCGGCGGCGGGGGCGTCCTCGGCCTCGGCCGCGGGCGCCTCGCCCTCGCCCTCGCCCTCGCTGGCCTCGCCCTCGCTCGCCTCGGCCGCGGGGGCCTCGGGCTTGGGCTCGGGCAGGTCGGTGCGGTCCTTGCGCTTGATCGGGGCGGGCGCGCCCTCCTCGATCGCCTGACGCAGCGAGAGACCGATCTTCCGCTCGTCCTGGTCGACCTTGATGATCTTGACCGTGACGAGGTCACCCGGCTCGACGACGCTGGTGGCCGTGTCGACCTTGTGGTCGGCGAGCTCCGAAATGTGGAGCAGGCCCTCGAGGGCACCCTGCAGCTCGACGAACACGCCGAAGTTGGTGACCTTGGTCACCTCGCCCTCGACCAGGCGGCCGACGGGGTACTCCTGCGGGATCCTGCGGTCCCAGGGATCCTCCTGCAGCTGCTTGAGGCCCAGCGCGATCCGCTTCTTCTCCTGGTCGACCGCGATCACCACGGCGTGGACCTCCTGGCCGCGCTCGAGCACCTCGCTCGGGTGGACGACCTTCTTGGTCCAGGAGAGGTCGCTGACGTGCAGCAGACCGTCGATGCCCTCCTCCAGCTCGACGAAGGCGCCGTAGTTGGTGAGGTTGCGGACGACACCCTGGACCTCCTTGCCGGGGGGGTACTTGTCCTCGACCAGCGACCAAGGGTTCACCTCGACCTGCTTCATGCCGAGGCTGATCTCCTGCTTCTGCGGGTTCACGTCGAGGATCACGACCTCGACCTTGTCGCCGATCTGGACGACCTCGCGGGGGTCGTTGATCCGCTTGGTCCAGCTCATCTCGCTGACGTGGACCAGGCCCTCGACGCCCTCCTCGAGCTTCACGAACGCGCCGTAGCTGAGGATGTTGACCACCGTGCCGGTGAACTTCGCGCCCACGGGGTACTTAGCCTGAATGTTCTCCCAAGGCGACTCGGTGAGCTGCTTCATGCCGAGCGAGATCCGCTCGCTCTTCGAGTCGATCTTGAGGACCTTCACGTTGACCTTGTCGTTGATCTTCACCACCTCGCTGGGGTGCGTCACGCGGCCCCAGGACATGTCGGTGATGTGGCACAGGCCGTCGATCCCGCCCAGGTCGATGAAGGCGCCGAACTCGGCGAGGTTCTTGACCACGCCCTCGACGACGGCGCCCTCGTGCAGGCGCTCGAGCAGCTCCTTCTTCTTGGCCTCGCGCTCCTCCTCGAGGAGGCGACGGCGCGACACGACGATGTTCATGCGCGCCTCGTCGATCTTGATGATCTTGCAGTCGATGTCGCGGCCGATCCACTCGCCGACGTCGTTCACGCGGCGGATGTCGATCTGGCTGGCGGGCAGGAAGACCGGCACGCCGATGTCGACCAGCAGGCCGCCCTTGATCTTGCGCGTGACCTTGCCGCTGACCGAGTCGCCCTTCTGGTGGTTGGCGATGACCCGCTCCCAGCCCTTCTGCCGGTCGGCCTTCTTCTTGGAGAGCATGACGAGACCGCTCTCGTCCTCCACGGCCTCGAGGAGCACGTCGACCTCGTCGCCGATGTCGACTTCGTCGCGGTTCCTCCAGTGATCGATCGGGATCACGCCCTCGGACTTGTAGCCGACGTCCACGATCACGTCGTCGCCGACGATGTTGAGGATGCGGCCCTGGACGATCTTGTCGGGGCGCAGGTCTTGCACGGCCCCCTCGTAGAGCTCCTTGAGCGCGGTGTCCGCGTCGCCGGCAAACACCTCGTGCATCTGCTTGGCGAGCTCTTCGGGGCTGAGGTCGTACTTCTTGACCAGTTCGTTGGTTGGCATCGAAACTCTCTGCGGGTGTTCGATACGCGTCGCAGGCGCTGGCCATCTCGTCGCGAGAGGCTCGCCAGGCGCGTCACCCTGGGTTTGAAACAGTAAACAGGATCCGAAAATCAGACGATGGGCCTGCGACGCCGCAGACCGCGAAGGCCAGGTTCTAACCGGCCCCCTAAGGCCCGTCAACGCTCGATTTAGCGCTCGTCGGCGGGGGTCGGCGAGCCATCGCCGCCCCCCTCCGTGGGCTTCGGCTCGAGCTCGGGGGCGTCGGGGTTGGCCGCCGCCCAGGCGAAGGCCGCCGCCGTCTCCTCCGCGTCGCCCCCCACGGGCCACCAGGGGAACCAAGGAGTGGCGTAACTCACGTGCAGGGCGAGCTTTCCGGCGCCGAACACCGCCGCGTCGTCGGCCAGCTTGGCCTTCACGTTCTGGGCGTGGCTCCAGGGCCCGCCCAAGCCGATCTCGCGGCTGATCTGCTCCAGGCGCTTGATATCGCGCTCCAGGCCGCCGAGGAAGCCCTCGACCGCCTGGACGTCGATCACGACCTTGGCGGTGTTGATCTGGAAGGGGACGAGGATCAGGGGCACCAGCACCGCGTTGGGGAAGGCCTGCCACTCGGTCCAGCAGCTCTCGATCGCGCTGTAGGGGATCCAGACCTGCCGCGGGCGGTAGACGTCGACCACGACCATGAAGCCGCGCTCGGTCGCCTTGAGCCGGGGCAGCTCGGGGAGGGGGCCCTCCGCCTTGGTGCTGGCGGCCATGTCGACCACGCCTGGGCGCTCGCCCCAGCCGAAGCTGGCCTGGGGCAGGGTGTTGGCGATCCGCTGGTAGATCTGGCGCCGGTCGACCTGCGCGGGGGCGGCGACCTGGCTGGCGCAGCCCGCGAGGAGGGGCAGCAGGAGCAGCAGGAGTCGGCTGGGCTGGGGGCGGAGGCTGGACATGATCAGCGCCTTTGCAGCAGGAAGGCCTTGAGGTAGCGGCCTTCGGGGCAGTGCACGTCGACGGGGTGGTCGGGGCCGGCGCCCCAGCGCTCGAGCACGCGCAGGTCGGCGCTGCCGCGGGTGGCGGCGCGCCGGAGGGTGCCCTCGAAGCGCTCGGAGTCGACGTGGCCCGAGCAGGAGCAGGTGAGGAGCAGGCCGCCCGGAGCGAGCAGCTTGAGGGCCATCAGGTTGGCGTCGAGGTAGCCCTTGCTGGCCCGCTTCACGTCGCGCGCGGTGGGCGCGAACTTGGGCGGGTCGAGCACGATCAGGTCGTAGCGCTGCTTGGCGTCCGCGAGGCGGCGCAGCTCGGGATAGAGCGAGGCCTGGCGGACCTCGACCCGATCGCCGACCTCGTTCAGCTCGACGGTCCGGCGCGCGCCGGCGGCGGCCTCTTCGCTGGCGTCGAAGCACTCGACCCGCTCGGCGCCGGCCCGGGCGCAGGCGACGCCGAAGGCGCCCAGGTAGCAGCAGGCGTCGAGGACCCGCCGCCCGCGGGCCAGCTCGGCCAAGCGCCGGACGTTCTCGCGCTGGTCGAGGAACATGCCGGTCTTCTGGCCGCCTTCGGCCGCGAGCTCCAGCTCGAAGCGCGTCCCGTCGATCGTGAGCTGGAGGGCGTCGCTGGGTAGCTCTCCGCGCAGGACGCCGCGGCCCGCGGGCAGGCCCTCGCGGGCCCGCAGCCCCTCGCTCACGCCCCGCTCGACGATCGCCCGCGGGGAGAGCAGCGCCTCGAGCTCGTCGAGGATCGGCTCCAGGCGCTGGAAGGTGCCCAGGGCGCTGACGCTGAGCACCAGCACCTCGTCGTAGCGATCGACGATCAGGCCCGGCAGGCCGTCGCCCTCGCTGTGGAAGAGGCGGTAGGCGTTGGCCCGCTCGGGCAGGCGGAGGACCTCGTGGCGGAGCGCGACCGCGTCGCGGATCCGCTCGCGCAGGAGCTCGTCGTCGATCGGGCGCTTGCGTTCGAAGCTGACCAGGCGCAGGCGCAGCTTGGAGCCGTCGTTGATGAACCCGTGGGCGAGGAACTTGCCGTCGGGCGCCCGCACCACGACCTCGTCGCCGGGCTCATAGCTGCCCTCGGTCCGGGTGACCGAGTCGGCGTAGACCCAGGGGTGGCGGCGGACTCCAGCGCGGAGCCGCTTGGCTGCGACGAATGCGGTAGCTGTCACGGTGGGACTCTACGTGGGCGGTCGGGGGCCGCAAGCGCGAGGCAGAGGTGCGTGTATTTGCGCGTGCGTGCCTGGGGAGGGGCTGATAATTTCTGCGACCCGATTAGCGGGGGAGAGCGGGGGCAGGCGAGGCCTCTCCTCGCGCGAAACAACGAGGAGAACGACATGAACAAGCTGACCACCCTGGCGCTCAGCGCCGCCCTGGCCTTCACCCTGACCGGCTGCCCCGCGGAGGGCGGCAAGACCGCGGCTCCCGCGGGCGACGCCAAGACCGCGGCTGAGGGCGCGGCCGACGCCGCCAAGACCGGCGCCGAGGGCGCGACCGACGCGGCCAAGACGGCTGCCGAGGGCGCGGCCGACAGCCAGCCCGCCAAGACCGGCGAGTAGGCCCGCTCCTTCGCCCTGGCGCGGAGGAACGAACGCAGCGGGCGGAGCTTTTGGCTCCGCCCGCTTGCATGTACGGTGGGCTCCATGCAGCTCAGCCAGGACTCGGTGCGGGCCGCGAGCGAGCGCCTGCGAGGGCTCGTGCGCCGGACCCCGCTGCTCTTCGTGCCGCGCGGCACGCTCCGCGAGGCGCCCGGCGCCTTGGCCTCGCTCGAGGGGCTGTGGCTCAAGCTGGAGTGCCTCCAGGTCAGCGGGAGCTTCAAGGCCCGCGGGGCCCTGCACGCGGCGCTCTGCCTCGAGCCCGCCGTCCGGGCGCGGGGGCTGGTGACCGCCTCGGGCGGGAACCACGGGCTGGGCGTGACCTACGCGGCTCGGACCCTGGGGGTGGGGGCCAGGGTCTTCCTGCCCAGCAACACGCCCGAGGACAAGCGGCACCGCTTGAGGGTCGCCGGCGCCGAGGTGGTGATCGAGGGCGCGGTGTGGGACGAGGCCGACGCCGCGGCGCGGGCCTTCGCCGAGGCCGAGGGGCGGGCCTACCTGCACCCCTTCGCCGACCCCGCGGTCGTGGCGGGCAACGGGACCCCAGCGCTCGAGGTCCTGGAGGACCTGCCCGAGCTCGCGGCGCTCGTGATCGCGGTCGGCGGCGGGGGGCTGATCGCGGGCAGCGCCCTGGCGGTGACGCCTGGAGTGCGCCTGTTCGGCGTCGAGCCCGCGGGGGCCGCGACCTTGAGCGCCAGCCTGGCCGCCGGTGAGCTGGTGACCCTGCCCGCGATCGAGACCGCCGCGACCTCGCTCGCGCCGCGTCGCAGCGCGCCCCTCAACTTCGAGCTCGTGCGCGAGCGCGTCGAGCGCGTCGTCGCGCTCCCGGACGAGGAGCTGCGCGCCGCGGCGCGCTGGCTGTGGAAGGAGGTCGGCGTCGCCGCGGAGCTCGGCGGCGCGGCGGGGGTCGCCGGGCTGCTCTCAGGCAGGCTCGATCCGGGTCCCGGTCCCGTGTGCGCCGTCGTGTGCGGCGCCGGCGGACGGCCAGGTCCAGAGCCTACATAGCGTCGATCTTGCGCTTGAGCTCGAGGGTCAGCGAGGTCGCGCCGCCGAGCTCGATCGTGCGGCGGATCGCCAGGCGCGCGACCTCCTTGTTGCCCGCCTCGTAGGCGGCGGTCGCGAGCACGAACTGGTTGTAGCCGTTGGGCTCGAGCTTCACCGCCTGCTGAGCGGGCTCGAGGCAGCGCTGTGCCTGATCGCTCATGAGCAGGGACCAGGCGAGCGAGGCCCAGGCGTCCGCCAGGTCCGGGTTCAGCGCCACGGCGCGCTCGAAGTGGGGGACCGAGTCCGCGTAGCGGTCGAGCAAGACGAGCGCCTCGCCGAGCTCGTAGGCGCCGAGGGCGTCCTTGGGTTCGGCCTTGGCGTGGCGCTCGTAGTGCGGGATCGCCTCGGCGATGTCGCCCTGGCGCACGAGGGCCCGGGCCTCCTCGATCGCGGGGAGCGGGAAGTCGCGCACGTAGTCGTACCACTCGTCCTCGAGGCGATCGATCGGGCCGATGTACTTCTCGAAGGCCTTGACCCAGTCCTCCCCGCGCGCCGTCGCGGTGAAGTAGCGCAGGAAGCCGTCCCGGTAGATCGGTCGCTTCGAGCCGGGCTTGGTCTTCTCGATCAGCATGTGGATCAAGCTCCAGGACAGGGAGTAGCGCGCCGCGCCGAAGGAGCCGTAGTCGCGCACGTCGAGCAGGTCCCCCTTCAGGCTCGGGCGCTGGTGCTCGATGATCCGCCGGGCGGTGCGCAGACGCGTGTAGCAAGGGAGCCCGTAGCGGAGGTCCTTCTCCTTGCGATCCAGCTTCGAGGGGGCGAAGTACTCGGCGATCCCCTCCGAGACCCAGTGCGGCAGCTTGTAGAACTGCTCGCCCAGGACGAGGTGGGTGAACAGGTGGGTCCCCTCGTGGAAGAGGGTGTCGAGGGTCTCCTGCGGGTTGCGCTTGTCGTAGTAGAGGATGATCTCCTTGCGCACGAGGCTGTAGTAGCCCACCGCGCTGCTGACGCCGTCCTTCATCTCACGGGAGTAACGGAGGAAGTCGGTGCGGTCCTTGTAGATCCGAATCCCGACCTTGGTCCCCCACATTTGGACCGGGTTCTTGCGGGCGCGAAAGATCCGGCTGAAGCGCTTGTAGAAGGCGCTGACGGAGTCGCAGAAGTAGTTGAGCTTGGCCTCGTCGGTGTTGGTCAGCACGAAGATCACCGAGGCGTCGCGCCGCCACGGGGTGCGGAAGTCGCTGTGGTAGGCCTCCTTCTCGCGGATCTTGGCGAGCTGTGACTTGGCGCTGCGATGCTCGGGGTCCTGCTCGAGGGCCAGCAGGAGCGCCACCTTCTCCTCCTCGTAGAGGCCGTTTCGGCGGGCCCACTTGGCGAGCTTGGTGTAGTCGCCTGCGTCGGGATCCTCGAGCTTTGCCTTGCGTTCGCGGAACTCTGGGTCGAGGAAGGCTGCGCGCGTGACGCTGGCGTTCGCCTGCGCGGCGTTGCTGGGACCTCGCGGCGAGGGCGTAGCGGGCTTGGGATCCGCCGGCTTGGGATCTGGTGCCTTCGGCGCAGGCGAAGGTCGCGGGGCGACCACCACGGCGGGGTCCTCGGGCTCCGGGCGAGGGTCCTCTTCGGGGGTCAGGTCCGGCAGGTTCGAAGGGTCTTCTGGATCGTCGCCGGTGGAGCTCGGGTCCCCAGGAACGTCCAGGTCAGCGAGGTCCGGGTCCGGCGACGGGCTGGGGCGAGCCTTGGAGGGCTTCGGCGTCGGCTTGGGGTCGGCGGGGCGCGGCGGGAGCGAGCTCAGCGCTTCGCTCAGGCGAGCCAGGGCCGCTTCGGCGCCGCTCTCGCTGCGGAGCTGGTTGCGCAGCCGCTGGAGGCGGTCGTGCGCGCTTCGCAGCTTGCCCTCGGCCCGGTCGGCCTGGGCGCGTCGGATCTCTTCCTCCGCCATGGGCAGGTAGAAGTCGTCGGCGGGTGGCTGCTGGGCGGAGCCAGCGGGCTTGATTCCGTCCGGCAGCTGCGAGGTGTCGGGCGTGGGGTTGGCCTGGACGACCTGGGAGTCCGCAGGACGCTTGGTCGCGACGACCACGGCAAGCCCGCATAGCAGCAGCGCTCCAAGCCCGAGGCCGATCAGCGGCAGAGGGCTCTTCTTCTTGGCGAGCTTGCCCGTGCGGGGCTGGCGTCCGGTGCCGCCCTTGCCGGGGCGCCGCGTGCCCGTCCGACCCGGGCCCGTCCGACCTGGGCCCGTCCGACCCGAGGGCGTCCGACCCGAGGGCGTCCGACCCGAGGGCGTCCGACCCGAGGACGTCCGACCCGGGGGAGTCCGGCCCGGGGGAGTCCGGCCCGAAGGAGTCTCGGGCTCAGCCGAGGCTGGAGGCGCGGAAGCAGCGGCGGGGGCGGCTGGCTGGGTGGTGGACGTAGCGGGCGACGCGGCGGGGCCAGCGAAGCGAGGCTGCGCCGCGGGGGCCGCCGCGAGGACTCGCTCGACGAGCGGTAGCTCGAGGCCGTTGCCTCGTGCGATGTCGAAGAGTGAGTAGACCTCGCCTGCGGCGATCATGCGGCGCTGGTTCAGCTGCAGCTGCATCACCACGTCGAAGGCGAGCAAGCCCTCGCGCAGGACCACGCTCAGGAAGGTCGCGTCGGGGACCTCCGCCTCGAAGGGGAGACCCTTGGGCGGCGAGGGCAGTCCCGCC
>CALDQK010000560.1 GCA_937911525.1 uncultured bacterium | reverse complement strand
CCCCACCGGCGAGCCGCTCTGGATCCTGGCGGCGGTGGTGGTCGCCTACAACCTGGGCGCGATCGCGATCTCCTTCGGCTACCCGATCTTCATGAGCCAGCAGGGCATGGAGCTGTGGCTGCTGAACGCGGTCCTCTTCGCCGCCTACCGCAGGCGGCAGCGGACCCTCGAAGAGCAGGCCCACGCGCAGCGGCGACGCGAGGTCGCGTGAGGCCCTGGCTCCTCGTCAGCGGCGACTTCGTGACCACCGGCGGTCAGGACCGCGCCAACCACGCCCTGGCGCGCGCGCTCCTGGCCCGAGGAGACGAGGTCCACCTCGTGGCCCACCGCGTGGCCCCCGACCTGCGCGCCGCGGGCGCCGTGGTGCACGAGGTCAGCAAGCCAGGCGGGAGCTACTTCCTGGGCGAGCCGCTGCTGGACCGGAGCGGGCGCCGCTGGGCTCGTCGGCTCGGCGGCGCGCGCGTGGTGGTCAACGGCGGCGGGTGCGCCGTCCCGGGCGCGATCAACTGGGTCCACTACGTGCACCGCGCCTATGCGCCTCCGGCCGCCGGGCTCAAGGCGCGGCTCCAGCGCGGCCGCGCGCTGCGCCGGGAGCGCGAGGCGATCGGCGCGGCGCGCCTCGTGATCGCCAACTCCCGCCGCACCCGGCGCGACCTGATCACGCTGCTCGGCACGCCGCCCGAGCGGGTCGAGGTGGTCTACCTGGGCGTCGACCCGCAGCGCTTCCGCCCGGCCGACGCCGAAGAGCGACGAAGCGCCCGGGCCGCGCTCGGCTGGGACCCCGAGCGTCAGGGCGCCGCGTTCGTGGGCGGGCTGGCGGACCGCCGCAAGGGCTTCGACGTGGTGTTCCGGGCCTGGAGCCGGCTCGGCGCCCGGGCCCCCCTCGAGCTCGCGGTCCTGGGCGAGGGCCCCCTGCGCGCCCGCTGGGAGGAACGCGCGCGCGCAGCCGGCCTGCGCGGGATGCGCTTCCTCGGCAAGCGCGGGGACGTCGAGCAGGTCCTGCGGGCCAGCGACCTGCTCGTGGCGCCCACCCGCTACGAGCCCTACGGGCTGGCGGTCCACGAGGCGCTCTGCTGCGGCCTCCCGGCCCTGGTCAGCCGTGGCGCCGGGGTCGCCGAGCGCTATCCTCGCGCGCTCAGCGGGCTGCTCCTGGACGACCCCCGCTCGGCCAGCGAGCTGGTCCGGCGCCTCGAGCCAGCCCTCGCGCTGAGGGAGAGCCAGCGAGCCGAGCTGGACGCCCTGGGAGCGCGGCTGCGAGCGCGGAGCTGGGAGCAGGTGGCCGAGGACCTGATCGAGACGATCGAGGCGCGGGCGTGAGCGAGGTGGAAGGGGAGAGCACGGCGGGAGAGCCGGTCGACGCCGGCGAGTCGGGCACGGGCACGGGCACGGGCACGGGCACGGGCACGGGCACGAAGGGCGGTCAGCGAGCGGGCTGGGTCCTGCTCGGGGTCGGCGCGCTGCTCTACCTGCTGACCTTCCTGGCCTACTTCCCCCCCACCCACGCGATCGAGGACGAGGTCGGCTTCCTCAAC
Organism: uncultured bacterium; assembly: GCA_937911525.1. Lineage (GTDB taxonomy): Bacteria > Planctomycetota > J058 > J058 > J058 > NORP233. The sequence continues at coordinate 20,468 of CALDQK010000560.1, read as the reverse complement.
ATGGCGACCGTGTTCTCGCGCGGGGCGCTGACCGCCGAGGGCGCGGGCTTCGAGGAGCTGGCGGAGTTCGCCCCGCGGCGCGCCGGGAAGGTCGGCTGGCGCAACCCCGGCCGCGGCCTGTTCACGGCGCCCTTCCTGGCGCTCGGCGGCTACCGGGCGGCGCTGGCCTCGGGGGCCCTGATTCACCTGGCGCTCGTGTTCGCGGCGGCCTGCGCGCTGCGGGCGCTGGAGCGCTCGCCGGCCTGGGCCCTGCTCCTGCTCTTCCACCCGACCCTCCTGATCTACTCGCGCGCCGTCATGAGCGACGAGCTCGGCGCCCTGGGCGCCGGGGCGGCCCTGGCCTTCGCGCTCTGGCGCCGGCCCCTCCTGGCTGGCGTCGCGCTGGGGCTGGGCTGCGCGGCGCGCTATCAGCTCGCGGTCGCGACGCCCTTCCTGGCCTGGGAGCTGTGGCGCCACGACGGGGCGCGGGCCGGGGCCAAGTTCCTGGCCGGCGCCGGCGCGCTCGGGCTCGCGATCCTGGCCTACAACCTCGCCGTCCTCGGCAGCCCGATCGGCAACAGCGGGCAGGGCTTCTTCGCGCTCCGCAACGTCGGGCCGCACCTGCTCCACTACACCAAGGCCTTGCTCCTGCTCTGGCCCGGCATGCTCCTGGCCCCCCTGGCCTACGGCCTGTGGCGCCTGGGCCAGCGCGGGGCCCACGTCTCGCCGCAGCTGCGCCGGCGGGTGGGCCTCCTCCTGGCGGCCTCGATCCCGCTCACGCTCCTGCTCCTGCCCTACTACTTCGTCGACCGCGACCCCGCCGGCCGCCTCCATATCGAGCTCGTGATCGGCCAGCGCCTGCTCCAGCCCGCGCTGCCCGGCTGGATCCTGCTCTACGCGCTCCTGCTGGCGCGGGCCTGGCCCGAGCGCGCCCGCCGCCTGCTGCCCGGGCTGGCGGTCGCGACCCTGGTCCTCGGCGCGGCCGGCTCGCTGGCGCTCCAGGCTCGCCACCAGCGCCACCTCGAGCGCTACGCCGCGGCCCGCGACGCCGTCGCCGAGCGCGTCCCGAGCGGGTCGCTCCTGCTGGCCAACCGGACCCTCACCAAGCTCTTCGAGGTCCCGCGCGCGGACGGTCCTCGCTACCGCCTGCGGGCCTACCACTTCCACGGCCAGCGCCTCGAGCGCGGCCCGGAGCTGGCGCGTGAGACCCAGCCCGCCTACCTGGCCCACCTGCGCAAGACAGCCAACGAGCCGCGCCCCGCCGCCTGGGCCGAGCTCCTGGCCGAGCACCCGCGCGCTCGTCTGCTCCACGAAGACGAGCGCCTGATCCTCTACGAGCTCCCGCCTCCGGAGGCAAGATAGGCCCATGGACCTCGCCCGCCTCTCCCGCGTCGTCGACCACGTCGACCGCGCCCCCGAGCTCCTCGCCTGCCGCCGCCTGACGCGCCAGTGGCCCGTCGTCAGCGCGGCCTACCTGGGCGTGCGCCAGCCGAGCTACCCCTACCTGCTGCGCCTGCGCGACGGGCGCAGCCTGCTCCTCGACGAGCCGGGCGACCTGGTCACGGCCTGGGTGATCCTGTTCCGCGAGGAGTATCGGGTCGACCCGAGCTGCCAGACGATCCTCGACGTGGGCGCCAACATCGGCGCCTTCACGCTCTTCGCGGCCCAGGCCGCGCCGGAGGCGACGATCTGGGCGATCGAGCCATTCCCCGCCACCTTCCGCCACCTCGAGCTGACCGTGGCCCGCAACGTGCTCGCGCCCCGGGTCCGCTGCCGCGAGCTGGCGCTCTCCGCTGAGAGCGGGCAGGCCACCATGGGCGGCGGCGACCTGCCCTCCCACAAGCGCGTGCTCGACCCGGCGGGCGGCGTCGAGGTCGCCACGACGACCCTGGCGGACTTCCTGGCGGCCGAAGGGATCGAGCAGGTCGACCTGCTCAAGATCGACGTGGAGGGCGAGGAGCACCCGCTCCTGCTCAACACCCCCGACGAGGTGCTCGAGCGCGTGCGCGCCCTGGCGATGGAATACCACCCCCGCGCCCCCAAGGGCCCCCTCTTCGACCGCCTGGTCGCGACGGGCTTCCGCCTCGAGGACGACCGCCCGATCGGGCCAGCCTGCGGGATCGCGCACTTCCGACGTTGACGCCCGCGACTCCCCCGAGGGAGGCGCTGGCGCCCCGCCAGGTCCGCTAAGTCCTTCCGACGCGAGCCGGCGGCTCCGGCACGCGGGCTGCACTGCGTCGGGCATGAGCTTGCTTCGCACCTACGAGGAACTCTGCGGGCGCCCCGAGGGCGCCGAGGTGATCCGCGCCGACCTCGAGCTCGGGGTGCGCACCTACGCCGTGGTCGACGAGCGCGCCCGCGCCGCGAACCTGCTCGCGGGGATGGCCCTCCGCGCGCGCCGCCTGCAGGCCCGGGCGCGCGGCGAAGCCCCGGCGCAGCTGCGCATGGCGCTCCCCTCGCGGCTCCTCTCCGAGGAGCCGCGGCCGCCCGCGAGCGAAGGCGGTTACGGCGAGCGCAACAACACGCGCGTCCTGCGGGCGACGCGCGTCCGCCGAGCGATCCGGCGCCTCAGCCCCGAGCCCCAAGCGGCCTAGTTGAAGCCCACCAGGAAGGCCCCCCCATGTCACAACAGGACCAGGTCCCAGCCCGGGTGCTGATCGTCGATCCGCGCGCCCAGCGGCGCGCGCGCTTGCGCGCCGCGTTCAGCGAAGCCGCCGTCCCGGCCCGCTTCGCGACGGGCCGCAGCGGCGCCGACCTGCTCGGGGTCGAGCTGATCCTGATCGCGGAGGGAGCGCCAGGCGCCGCGGCCCTCGAGAGCGCAGGCCGTCAGCTGGGTCTGCGCGTGCGCTCCTACCAGAACGCGCTGGCGTGCGAGGTCGTGGCGCGCGGCATGAGCCCGCGCCGCCTGCGCGCCGCGGGGTAGGCGGGTCCCCAAATCGCCGCCGAGCGGAGGAAGTCCCAAGCAGGGCTTAGACTCCCAGGATGTCTCACTCGATCGGCCCCTATCAGGTCGAGCGGGAGCTGGGGCGCGGCGGAACGGGAGTCGTCTTCCAGGTCGTCGGCCCCGACCACCGCCGCTACGCGCTGAAGCTGCTGGACGCCCGCTCCGCGGCGGACGACGAGCGTCGTCTGCGCCGGATCGCGCGCGAGATCGACGCCCTGCGCCGGATCAACCACCCCGGCGTGGTGCGGGCCTTCGACTCGGGGATCCACGGCAACTCGATCTACGTCGTGCTGGAGCTCGTCAGCGGCGACTCGCTCCAGGACCGCCTGCGCGCCGGCCCGCTCCCGCCGCGCCGCGCCGCCGAGCTCTGCGCCACCCTGGCCCGCACGCTCCACGACCTGCACCAGGCCAAGATCCTGCATCGCGACGTCAAGCCCGACAACGTCCTGCTCGAGGGCGAGCGCCCCCGCCTGACGGACCTCGGCCTGGTCTACTTCCTCGACCACCACGAGCAGCTGACGCGCACGGGCGCCACCGTGGGGACCCCGGGCTACTGCGCGCCGGAGCTGCTCGCGGTCGAGAGCGCCCAGCGCGTCGGGCCAGCCGTCGATATCTACGGGCTGGGCGCGACCCTCTACGCGCTCCTGACCGGGGGCCCGCCCTTCGCGGGCAACTCCGCCTACGAGGTCGCCGTCCAGACCGTCGAGCGCGCGCCGCGGCCCCCGAGCGAGAGCCGCGCGGACAGGGGCGAGGACCGCGAGCTGCTGCGCGCCCTGGACGCGGTGTGCCTGCGCTGCCTCGCCAAGGACCCGCGCGAGCGCTACTTCGACGCCCGCGCGCTGGCCGAGGACCTCGAGCTGATCCTCGGCGGCGCGCACCAGGCCAAGGGCTCCCCCCTCGGCCCGCTCCTCTTGGCCCTCGCTGGCGCCGCGCTTGGCGTCGGCCTGACCCTGTGGGCGCTGCCGCGCTCGACCTCCGACGCCGAACCCGAGCCGAGCGCCGCGCTCGCGAGCCCGGCCCCGCAGCCCACCGCCGCGCCGGACGACCCCTCCAGCCCAGGCCCGACGCCCCCAAGGGAGGGATGGCCCGCGCGCGGGCCCGCTGACCTCGCCGCGCTGGGACCCTTCGCGGGCCCGCTGTGGGAGGTGCACGACGTGCGCTACACCCTGCGCCGGCTGGCAGGCGGGGTGGTCGGGCTCGAGGTCGTCGACCCCAGCGCCCTGCGCTGGAGCGTGCTCCCCCGCGAGGGGCCGGGCCTGCTCCACGTCGCGATCGAGCTGGAGATCCCCGCCGGGGCCGAGGTCACGGCCGGCCTGGTCTACGGCTTCCCCCAGCGCGGCGTCTACCGCGGCGTCAGCCTCAACGCGGCGGGCACCTTCGCGACCTTCCTGCGCAACAAGGGCCAGACCAAGCGCGGGACGACGCTGGGCGGCATGAGCGGAAAGGTGAAGCTCGCGATCGAGGAGGAGGCCGAGGGCGGGCTGATGATGCGCTGCCAGGGAATGGGGCTCGGCATGAAGAAGGGCCGGATCCCAGGCGCGCTGGGGGGCGTGTTCTTCAGCGGGCCGGGCGAGGTGCGGATCCACTCGCTCAGCCACGAGCTGGTCCCCGAGGAGGCGAAGGCTGACTGACACGCCGACCATGGCCGGGGGGGCGCCCCCCGAGGGCCGCTGGATCGGGCCCTTCCGCCTGCTGGGCGAGCTGGCCCGCGGCGGGCAAGGGGTCGTCTACCGGGCCCAGCACGCTGGCGGCCGCATGGCGGCGCTCAAGGTCCTGCTCGAGTCCGATCGCACCGCGCTCAAGCGCTTCTGGCAGGAGACCGAGGTCCTGCGCCGCCTGGATCACCCCCACTTGCCCCAGGTCCTCGACGCGGGCGAGTTCGCCGGGCAGCCCTACCTGGCCCTCGAGCTGATCGAGGGGCGCAGCCTGGAGGAGGTCCTGCGCGAGCAGGGGCCGCCCGAGCCGGCCTGGATCGCCCAGACCCTGGCCACCGTCGCCGAGGTGCTCGACTACTGCCACCAGCGCGGCGTCGTTCACCGGGACGTCAAGCCAGCCAACGTGATGCTCGAGGCGGGCGGGCGGGGGGTCCTGGTCGACTTCGGCCTGCTCCAGCGCGACCGCGCCAACATGGCGATCGAGGGCCTGGATGGCCTCTCGCGCCTGTCCATGAGCGGCGAGGCCAAGGGCACCCCCGCCTTCATGGCCCCCGAGCAGGCGGACGAGAGCTTCGGTCCGATCGGCCCGCAGGCGGACGTCTACGGCCTGGGCGCGACGCTCTACTACCTGCTCACGGGCAGCAAGCCCTTCGCAGGGGCGACCTCCTACAACGTCCTGGTCAAGCTGCTGGCGGAGCCGCCCTCCCCCGCGACGTCCGTCCGGCCCGCGGCGCACCCAGCCCTGAGCGAGCTCTGCATGCGCGCCATGAGCAAGGCGCCCGACGCGCGCCCGCCAGGAGCGGCGGCCTTCGCCGCCGAGCTGCGCGCCGCCGCCGGCCAGCGCCCAGCGAGCCGCGCCCTCCGCCGGCTGATCCTCCTGGCCGGCGCGCTCCTGCTCCTCTCCCTGCTCGGGGTCGGCGTCAGCGGGTGGATCTACCTTCAGCGCCGGCCCGCGACGATCGTGCTCGAGGGCGCCCCCGCCGGGGTCTCGGTCCTCGCGGGCGAGGTCGCGCTGGGGGTCACCCGCGAGGGGCCCCTCCGCGTCGAGCTCCCGCCGGGCCAGCACCGGCTCACGCTCCAGCGGCGGGGCGCGGAGCGGACGCTCGAGCTGAGCATCGAGCCTGGCGAGCTCCGCCGCGAGACGCTCCAGCTCTCCTGGCCCCTCGAGCTGCGGGGCCCACCCGCGGCGCGCGCCCAGCTGCGCGCCGGGGGCGAGGAGTGGAGCGAGCCCTTCGCGCTCCCAGCGACTCGAGAGCTGCTGCTCGGGGCCTACGAGGTGCGTCTGCTCATGGACCGGGCCCAGGCCCGCGCCGAGCGCTTCGTGGTCCCCCGGGCGGTGGCGGGCCCGCTGGTGCTCGAGCCGCGCTCCCCGCTGCGCTGGCGCCTCGCGACTCCTGGGGGCGGGCTGGTGTTCCGCTCGACCTCCGCGGGGGACCTCGACCGGGACGGGGTCGGCGACGTGTTCCTGATCGAGACCCTGAAGGGCAGCCGGGACTGGTGCCTGCTGCACGCGCTCTCGGGCCGGGGCGGTGAGCTGCTGTGGACCTTCGAGGGCTGCCGGATGTGGTGCGAGCCCCTGGCGCAGCTCGAGCACGAGCCCAGGTGGGTCGCGGTCTCGGGCCTGCGCCCCGGACCTCACAAGGGCTCGCGCCCCGAGCTCGCCTGGCTGGAGCCGACCACGGGCAAGCCCCTGAGCGGGCGCGACGCGCAAAACCTCAACGGCGACGCGAGCTGGGAGTGGCTGCTCGGCGCCCCGACCAGCTTCCAGACGCGGGGCTTCCTCGGCGACGGCCAGCGCGGGGTGGTGTGGCTGGTCGAGCGCCAATCGGGCGCCCTCGGCCACCAGGTGTTCGTCGCGCGCCCCGACGGGCTGCCGCGCGGGCTCGAGCTGCGGCGAGCGACCGGGAGCGCGAAGCCCTTCGCCTTGCACAGCCTGGGCGGCGCGACCCTCGACGCGGCCGGGAACGAGCTGACCTGGTTCTACGACGACTCCCTGTGGGGGATCGACCTCGAGTCGGGCACCCAGCGCTGGCGGCTGCCTCTGCGCCAGGGAGAGGTGCTCCGCCCCAACGCGGCGCGGGTCCACCTGCCTCCCGGCGGCGAGCCCCGCCTGATCTGGTCCATGGCGACCCGCTCGGGCGGCCTGGAGCTGGTGCGGGTCCGGCCCGGGGGCGAAGTGGCGGCGCGCCGCTGGTTCCCCAAGCTCCACGCGCCCCACGTGATCTGGGCCGACTTCGGCGGACCGGAGGGGACCCTGGTCCTGAGCCGCGTCGCGGGGCAGCGCCGCCGGGTGCACTACCTCGACCCCGCGACCCTCGAGACGCGCCCGGAGCAGCCCGCCGGCCACTTCCACCCAGGCGCGCGGCGCCTGCTCCACCTGCGCCGGGGAGACGAGCACTTCCTGGCGGCCGCGAGCCCGCAGGAAGGGCTCGAGCTGCGCGAGGTGAACGCCCTGGACCTGCGCTGGACCTACGCCGAGCCCTGCAAGGAGCCCATGCTGGAGTCCGTCGACCTGCAAGGCGACGGGCGCGAGGAGCTGATCCTGATCCGCTGCTGGGAGAAGGAGGTCCTGATCCTGGACCCTGGCTTCTAGCGCTCGAGCAGCTTGCGGACGACCTTCACGAAGTCGGCGTGCTCCTCGTAGAAGGGCATGCGCGCGCTCTTGCGGAAGCGGGCCACCTTGCCGCCGAAGTGCTTGGCGACCACCGCCGCGTCCTCCAGCGAGGTCCGCACCGAGCGGTTGCCGTGGATCACGAGCGTCGGGACCCGGACCCGCGGCAGCTTGGCGAGGTCGAACTCGGGGATCACGACCGTGCCGAGGGGCCGCTGGATCCAGCGGCAGGAGTAGACCTCGCCGTCCTCCTCCTTGTCGACGAGGGGGCCGAAGAGGCGCCCGATCTCGAGGTCGCGCGGGTCGGCGAAGTAGCAGCTCAGCTCCTTGCGCTCGAGGGCCACGGTCTCGGCGTCGCTCTTGGCCTCGTAGCCGTCGTAGAGCTGGTTCTGGGCGAAGTGGACCATCTCCTGGTCCCCCAGCTGGCGCCCGCGCGCCTCGACCCGGTCGCGGCCCGCCTCCCAGGCCGCGCCGCTCGAGTAGGGCGCGACCAGGATCAGCTTGCGCACGCGCTTGGGGTGGAGCGTGGCGTAGCGCATCGCGATCCAGCAGCTCATGCCGTGGGCCAGGAGCGCGAAGGGGCGGTCGGCGATCGCCTTGTCCTTGACCAGCTGGGCGTGGAGCGCCTCGAGCGACTCGACCAGGCGCTCGATGGGGTAGTAGGGGTCGGGCAGCCCGGGCGCCGGCTGCAGCTTGGGTTCGACGAAGTCGCTCGCCCCGGGCAGCTTCAGGTAGAGCAGCTGGTTGCTCTGTTCGAGGTCGCGCAGGTAGGTCTGCAGGTAGAAGTGCTCGTAGCCGTATTCGGGCAGGACCAGGAGCGGCAGCCCGCGCCCGCGGCTGTGCAGGTCGAGGCGCGTGCCCCGCGCGCGGGTCTGGATCCGCTTGCCGCCCGCCTCGCGCCGCTCCTTCTGGCCGAGGTCCAGGGAGTCCCGCTTCGCCTCGAGCCAGCTCTCCCAGTCCTCGACCCGCGCCAGGTCCCGCTCACCCGTCAGCTGCTCGAGGCTCTCCAGGCAGTGGATCCACACCCGGAAGTCCTTCTCACCCTTCCAGGCCGCGATCAGGGCCTCGACCGCCTCGATCGAGAGCACGTGGCGAAGCGAGATCACCGCCGCGCGCCGGACCGCCCACGACTTGTGCCCGCTCAGCCGCTTCAGGAGCGCGAGCTGGCCCGCAGGACCCGCCGCGCGCGCCACGCCCTCGAGCGCCGCCGCATCGCGGGTCTTGCCGAGCTCGCGCCAGCCCGCCGCGTCCTTCAGCTTGGCGAGCACGCCCACGGCCCCCTCGCGTTGATACCAAGCCGCCTGCTCGAGCACCGCCAGCAAGAGCTTGCGCGCGGCGGCGTCGGCCGGGTCGAGCTGCTCGATCAGCTCGCGCTGGACCCAGGAGTCCTTGGCCTCGCTGTAGCGGCGCTGGAACTCGTCGGGCTCGAGGGCCGCCGCGGGCGCGGCCAGACCGAGCAAGAGCAGGAAGGGGGGGCAGACGTTTCGCACGAAGCTCTCCTCGCCTCGATCCTCGCACGCGCCTAAGCTACGGCCATGGGGTTCAGTCGAGCAGAGGTCGAGGAGATCCTCGAGCTGATGCGCGGGGGAGAGACCGTCCGAATCGGCGGCTCGCGGGCCCACGTCACCTACCTCTTCCGCGAGGGCGCCTGGCGGCTCGAGTCCTTCGACGAGGGCTACGTGGAGGAGTACGGCTCCAGCGAGCAGGAGGTCCGCCGGCTGATCCGCCGCGAGCCGCGCGCCTTCCGCGCGCTCCTGCAGCGCCCGCGCTGGGCGCGCTTCTCGGACGCCTTCCTGGCCGGCGAAGGCCAGCGCGCGCTGGAGCTGCTGAACGAGGCGCTGCGCTACGGGGACTCGCTCCACCACGGCCAGGTGCTGCGGGCCTTCCTGCTCGACCGCGCGACGCGCTCGCAGCTGCGCTGGATCCGCGAGAAGCTGCGCGGCTACACCGCTTATCACGTGTTCATGGAGGCCGCCTGCTGGGACCAAGCCCCCGAGACGGCCCGCAAGGGGGTGCGCTTCGTCGACCGCCTGATCGAGCTGGCCGGCGAGGTGCCCGGCGCCTACGAGGTCCGCGCGACCTTCCAGGAGGCGGCCGGCGACCGCGGCGCGGCGATCCGCGACCTCGAGCGTGACCTCGAGCTGAGCCCCGCCGACGACTGGCGGCGCGAGAAGGTGCTGGGCAAGCTGGCGCGCCTGCGCCACGAGGGCGCGTGAAGACGCCCCCCCCAGATCGGCCCCTACGCGGTCGTGCGCGAGCTGGGCCGCGGCGGAATGGGGATCGTGTTCGAGGTCCAGGACCCGAGCGCGCCGCGGACCCTGGCGCTCAAGCTCCCGGGCTCGGGGCGGGCCTGGCCCTGCGACCCGTCGCAGCGTCTCCCTCGCCGACGCCGGCCCCGTCTCGCGCGCGCTCCGCCCACGACCCGACGCCGGCCGCCGAGCGGCGCTTCTGGCGGATCGACCCCGCCGTCGAGGAGATGTTCGCGGAGCTCTTCGCCGGGGACTTCCTCGAGCGCTGCTTCAACGTCCTGTGCTGGGTGGGAGGAGCGGAGGGCGGACGAGGCCCCCTCCCCTGGCGAGACAGAGGCGGTCGTTTCCGCCTCGATCGCTGCAAGTTCGACGCCCCCCAGATCCCGCTCCTCCACCCGAGGCACGACATGGACCCCGGCAAGACCAAGTTCTGGCTGCAGGGCACTGCGAGCTGGAGCGAGGGGCTGCCGAGCCGTGCTGAGCTGTCTCAGGTCACCGAGGGCAAGGACGCCAAGGTCGAGAACACGCTCGTGCTCGAGCTGCTCTCCTCCTAGCGCTCGGCGGCCAGGCGCATGTGGCGGTCGAAGCGGCGGGCGCAGTAGGCGAGCACGCCCCAGCAGCCGAGGCCGACCACGATCAGGTGCACGCCGAGCAGGAGCACGTCGTCCCAGGGGACGGCGCCGCGGGTCGAGACGCGAATGTCGCCCGCCCGCAGGGGGTTGAGCACGCGCAGGGTCACGTCCGCCACGGCCGAGACGTCGTCGAGCAGGAGCGCGGCGACCCCCGGGAGCACGAACACCAGGAAGAGCACGCCGTAGGAGCGAAACATGGCGCCGATGGTGGTCGGCGCCGAGAGCGAGGCCCAGAAGCCAACCGAGATGCTCAGCACGCTCGAGCTGACCACCAGCGCGATCAGGATCGCGAGGTGGAGCACGTCCGCGCCGAACACGATGAAGGCCAGGTAGGGGCAGGTGTTGATGGCGGTCAGCGTCCCGACCACCCGCAGGTGTGCGAGGAACTTGCCCGTGACGAGGTCCCAGCGCGGCAGGACGACCAGGCAGAGCATCTCGGCGGTGCCGCCCTCGCGCTCGCCCGAGAAGGCGCGGGCGCCGATGGCGGGGCCGAGGGTCATGGCGAAGAGCACGATGAAGGGGTGGAACACGTCGGCCGGGTGGCGCTTGGTGTAGCTGCCCGCGAGCATGCTCAGGCCGTAGAAGAAGGCCAGGAGCGAGAGCAGCAGGCCGAGCTGGATCAGGGCTCGCACGAAGCCGCTGCCCGAGCCGTTGATCCCCGCCATCAGCTCCTTGGCCAGGACCGGGTTGACCCCGTCGGGGAGCACGCCCTCGCGGGGCGGCGGGAGCAGGAGCTTGTCGGGGAAGGCGTTGGGGTCGAGGACCAGCCCGCTGTCGCGCCGCGGGTCCTGCTTGGGCGGCGGCTTGGGGACGGGGTTGTAGGGCCGCCGGACCGCGTGGCGCGCGATCAGGTAGAGGGGCAGGCTGGCGAGGAAGGCGGCGCTGAAGGAGGCGTGCACGTCCCCGGCCAGGGGCACGAAGAGGGCCGCCTCGAGGGCGACCAGCAGGTAGGACACCATGACCGCGACCACGGTCCGCCGCGAGAAGGCGGAGCAGCAGATCGCCGTCAGCCCGTAGACCACGCCCTGGCAGGCGAGGGTCGCGTAGAGCGCGAGCACGTCCTCGCCGCTGAGGCCGCCGATCACCGAGCAGAACATCAGCACGGGCAGCGAGGCCAAGCCGAGCAGGAACAAGTAGCCCAGCCCCGAGAGGAGCTTGCCGAACACGATCGTGTCGCCCGAGAGCGGCGAGGTGAGCAGGAGGTCGATCGTCTCCTTCTCCTTCTCGCTCGTCATGGAGGCGGCCAGGGTGCCCGGCACGACGAAGCCCAGGATCAGCATTTGGGCCAGGGAGAAGAAGGCGAAGATCTGGCGCGAGAGCTCGCCCTGCCCCACGATTCCGCGCACGTCGGCCGGCCAGTTGGAGAGGACCGCGCCCGCCGACACGACCAGCGAGACCCCCAGGAGGAGGAAGCTGCGCGGGTTGCGCAGGAGCGTCAGCAGCTCGCGGGTGAAGATCGGGTTGTTGAGCTGGAAGCGCGGCGCCGGCGGCAGCGCCGCTGTGGGCGGCGAGGCTGGCGCCGCGCCCCCCACGGGGACCTCGCTCACTGCAACTTGCCCTTGGTCATGGTCAGGAAGGCGGTCTCGAGGCTCGGCTTGTGCTCCTCGATCCACACCGGCTGGTGCCCGCGCTGGGCGAGCTGGCTGACCAGGGCGGCCATGCGCTCGTCGCTGCCGGTGAAGCCGAAGCGGATCCGGTCGCCCTCGCGGGTGACCTCGCTCAGGTCGTGCTGCGCCTCGAGCCAGCGGAAGGCCCGCTCGTGCTCGAGCAGGACCCGGATCGAGGCCGTCCGGTTGGCCGCCACCTGGGCGAGGATCTTCTCGATCGAGCCCGAGGCGACCAGCTCGCCCCGCTCCATGATCGCGACGCTCGAGCAGGTGTCGGCCAGCTCGGTCAGGATGTGGCTCGAGATCAGGATCGTCTTCCCCATCGACGCCAGCTCGCGCAGGATCTCCTTGATCTCGACCCGGGCGCGCGGGTCGAGCCCCGAGGCCGGCTCGTCGAGGATCAGCACCGGCGGGTCGTGGATCAGGGTCCGCGCCAGGCAGAGGCGCTGCTTCATTCCGCGCGAGAGGGCGTTGACGAAGTCGTCGCGCTTCTCGCTCAGGTCGACCAGCGAGAGCACGTCGTCGATCAGGGTCTGGCGGCGGCCGCGGGGGATCCCGTAGGCCAGCCCGAAGAAGTCGAGGAACTCCCACACCCGCATCCCGTTGTAGACGCCGTAGCTGTCGGGCATGAAGCCGATCGAGCGGCGGACCTCGTTGGTCTCGCGCACGACGTCGAAGCCGTTGATCGTGGCGCGCCCGCGGGTCGGCTCCAGCAGGGTCGCCAGGAAGCGGATCGTGGTCGTCTTGCCCGCCCCGTTGGGGCCGATGAAGCCGTAGACCTCGCCGCGCTCGATCTGGAGGCTCAGCCCGCGCACGGCCCGGAAGCGTCCGTAGGTCTTGGCGAAGTCGACGATCTCGATCACTGCTCGCGCCTCTTCAAGTGCAGCCACAGCTCGGGGCGGATCCCCAGCTCGTCGGGGACGTTGATCACGGCGCCCACCGCCCCCAGGGGCGAGACGCGGACCAGGGCGGGGTCCAGGGTCCGCACCCCCAGAGCCCGCCAGCGGCGCTCTCCCCAGGCCAGCCCCAGGGGCTGGCGCTCTCGGCGGCGGCGACGCGGACGCGCTGGTCGCTCGCGCCGCCCGCGGCGGCGCTGCCAGCGCGAGCGATAGAGCTCGCTCCAGCGCAGCTCGACGTATTCGAGCTCGGCCCCCGGCGGGAGCCGCGAGCGGAAGTGCCAGGTGGAGGTCGACTCGGGCGCGCCCCTGGGCGTCTGGATCTCGCGGCCCGGGAAGGCGACGCGCGGGTCGGCGACGACGTCGTGCTCCCCGAGCAGGATCCCGAGCTCGACCCCGACCTCGGGCAGGTCTCCCAGGGGCTCGGGGTCGACGTCGAGCCAGTAGAGCAGGGTCGGGCGCCCGTGGCGGCGCGCCAGCTCGCCCGTCGACTGCCGCAGCGCAGCCAGGACCTCGCCGAAGGTCCGCTGCTCTGCGGGGGTGAGCTCGGGCTCTCCCTCGACCCCAGCGAGCGGGAGCTCGAGGCCTTTGCCGGTGAAGGCCCAGGCGGCTCGCACCCCGCGCCGGGGCCCCTCGAAGCGAGCCTCCCCCTGCTCGAGCCAGAAGCGCAGCGGCTCGGACTGGTGGCGCAGGCCGCTGCTCGTGAACAGGCTCGTGTCCTGAGGAAAGGTGCGCAGGCTGAGCTGGCGGCCGCCCAGCCAGGTCAGGCCCGAGCGCTGCTTCCCGTCGGCGTAGGGGAAGGGGAGCTCGCCCGAGGGGAGGGTCAGCCGCAGCGGCCCGCCGTGGCGGCTGAACACGGCCCAGAGGTTGGTCCGCAGGCGCGGCCCCGCCTCGCCGCTCCCGAGGGCGACCCCGACCCGCACGGCGCGGGTCGGCTGCTCGTAGAACAGGCCCAGGTAGAGCACTCCGCCCGTGCCGACGATCGCGAGCAGGATCACGGCCAGCCAGGCCAGCTCGCGGCGGCCCGAGCGGTGGGTCAGGCTGAAGGGGAGCACGACCGCCACGAAGAAGTAGAGGGCCACGAAGCTCAGCGCCGTGCGGAAGGGGGGCACCGCCTTGCGGGTCGTCGAGTGGAGCGAGCGGGCCAGGGCGTCGCGGAGCCGGTTGGCGTAGGCGCTCGGGGCGCCCAGGGCGGGCCGCTCGCGCTGGTCGAGCAGCTCGCGGATCATGGCGCGGCCGTCGTAGGGGAGGTCGTCGCCGAGGCGGAAGCCGGCCTGCACGATCAGCCCCTTCCCGTAGCGCCGATGGCAGACGACCGCGTCCGCTTCGCTCCAGAGCCGCGCCGCGGGGCGCGGCTCGAAGGTCCGCAGCGAGCGCGGGCTCGCGAGCACGCAGGGCCCGACGCTGAAGCCGTTCAGCGAGGGGACCTCGGCCAGGTCGCGCGGGGTGAGGGTCTTGCCCGGGAGGGCTTCGGCCAGGGGCCCCTGACCGGGCTCGCGCCGGAGGGTCGAGACCCAGAGCACGCCGCCCTCGGCGACCCAGGCCAGGAGTGAGCGCTGCTGCTCGCGCTCGAGCTGCGCGAGGGGCAGGTCGTCGAGGAGGACCAGGTCGACCCGCTGGTAGGCCTGGGCCTGGTCGGGCAAGGTCGCGGGCAGCACCTCCAGCAGGTTCCACTCGCGCCCCATGTCGCCGTTCTGGTCGACCTGGGCCGGCGCCACGTAGCGATCGAGGGGCGCGCGGTCCTCGCTCTTGGGGCGAACGGCGAGGACCAGCGGGACCGAGGGCAGGCGAGTGAGCGGCAGGGCGGGCTTGGTCGCGTCGCGCCCCGGCGTGACACCGCGCAGCTCGAGCGGGGCCTGGCCCTCGTCCCACAGCTCCAGCTCGTAGTCGAGCAGCGGGTCGAAGAGGACCGTGAAGCGGAGCCGCTTGCGCGTCCCTGGGCCGAGGGTCAGCTCGTGGGCGTAGCGCAGCGGGGCGCGCTTGGCGTGAGGCCCGGCCCGCTCGACCAGGGTCAGCTGCCCCCGCAGCTCCTGCTCGCCGTCGTTGCGGAGCACGACCTCGCAGGGCAGCCAGGCGTCGAGGCCCGTGACCGCGCCGATCAGGATCGACTGCAGCTCCTGGTCCTGGCCGCGGAAGCCGATCTCAGCGCGCTCGACCCGCACCTGAGCGCGGAGCGGGAGCGCGCTGAGCGCGACCAGGAGGAGCGGGAGCAGGGCGAGGCGCGGCTTCACTCTCGAGCGAGCTTACGCGCCTTCTGCAACACGCGCTCCCAGTCGAAGGCAGGGCCCGGGTCCTGCTTGTGCCGGCTGACGTGGTAGTGGCCGACCACCCCCGAGAAGGCCGCCAGCTCCTCGGCGGAGAGCACCGCGTCGCGGACCGCTCCGCCGGCGTCGCGCGGGACGCGCAGCTGGATCCGCGGCAGGGCGCGCGAGAGGGCCGCCAGCAGCCGGCTCAGGGTCTCGTACTGGGCGTCGGTGTAGTCGTACATGGTCAGGCGCTGGCCCTGGATCCGCCCGGCGACGGGCTCGGGGCGAGCCGGGCGCACCACGTAGCCCGGCGTGCGGGTCGTGTTGCGCAGCCAGGAGAGGTCGAAGCGGACGCCCTCGGCGTCGCGCTGGTAGCGCTCGGCGAGGTCCTTGGTCAGCTCGAGGGGTCCGGGGTGGGCGATCTCGATCCCGATCGAGCGGTCGTTGGCGGCGCCGGCGTGGCGCGCGCGCTCGACGAGGTCGAGGGTCTGGTAGAGGGTCCCGTCGACGTCGAGCAGGAAGTGGCAGGAGAGGCCGCGCAGGTCGTGGAGGACCTTGAAGCAGTTGCGCGAGGTCCAGGCCACGTCGTAGTGGATCACGACCTGGTCGATGTGGAGCGCCGCGAGGTCGGCCGTGAGCGCGCCCCGCGCGGAGGCGACCTCCGCCACCGCGGGCGCCAGGCCCCGCCGCTCGCCGTAGCGCTCGGGGGTGTTGCAGCCGCCGGCGGGGCGGCGCGGGAGGACCTGCTCCGAGAAGGCGCAGCGCTCGGCGTAGCCGTCGTAGCCGCCCGCGTCGCGCCAGGTCACGACCGGCGCCCCGATCGGCAGCGGCCGCCCCGCGAGGAGCACCGCGTCCCCGACGCTCGGCGCGGCGGGCGTCTGGCGCCAGTGCTCCGACCAGGTCCCGAGGGTCAGCTCCTGGGTCCGCGCGCCGTCAGCGCCGCTCAGGCTCAGCCGCCAGGTGCGCTTGGGGTAGGCCAGGCGCAGGCGCTCCAGGAAGCCCCGCCCGTCAACGCTCCGTCCGTCGAGCGCGAGCACGCGGTCCCCTGCGCGTAGCCCGGCCCGGGCGGCCGGGCTGCCCGAGGCCACCCCCGAGATCGTCGCGGGCCGGCCTTCTTCTGCGTCGAAGCGCGCTCCCAGGAAGGCGCCGGGGCGCGCAGCGGCGTTCGAGAGGAGCGCGGCGCCGAGGGCCGCGAGCAGGAGCGAGGTGCGATTCATGGGCCCGATCGAAACACGGCCCCCGCCCCAGGTCCAGGCGAGGCCGTCGGCTCGGGGACCCCGCTCGCCCTCGTGCTCGTCGTGCGGGAGACCCGCTCTCCAGCTCGAACTCTTCCTTGGCTACACGCCAGCGACGTAGGGCGACGGCGCGGACCTCGACGACCGGCGGGCGCAGGGCGATCAGCGCAGGCGCTCGCGGAGCAGGTCCAGCTCTCGGCGTGCCGCCGGGTCCTCCTCGGCTGCGGCGCGGGCGCGCAGGGCCTCGCGCTCGCGACGGAGAGCCGCCAGGCCAGCGGGGCTCGCGCTGAGGGACAGGAGCTCGCGCCTGGCGCTGGCGCGGACCCGCGGCAGCGGATCCGAGAGGGCCGCGACCAGGTGCTCGGTGGCCGACCCTGCCGGGGCCACTCGCGTGAGCGCGCGCAGGGCGCCGACCCGCGCCGCGGGCTGCTCGCTGCGCGCCAGCTCGCGCAGCTGCTCCAGGGCCGCCGGCGCGTCGAGGCGCTCGAGCTGGAGCCGGAGCAGGTCCAGCCAGAGGCCCGGCTCCGCCTGCCCGAGGGCCAGGCCGAGCGGGCGCGCCGCGAGGCCCGAGCCCAGCTCCCCGAGCGACCTGGCCGCGCAGGTCCGCAGCTGCGGGTGCGCGAGCAGCCGCGCGAGGGCAGCGACCACGCGCTCCTCGTGCTCGCCCCCCCGGTCGGCCCGCGTGAAGAGGTCGCAAGCGAACTCGACGCGCTCGGCGTCCGCGTGCTCGAGCAGCGCGAGACGCCACTCGAGGGGCGCCCGGCGGAGCTGATGCCGGGCGCCGCGCGCCCAGGGCAGGCCGTGGCGCTCGAGCAGCGCGTCGAGGAGCTCGGGTTCGACCCCCGGCAGCCGCGCCAGCGCGTCGGCCGCGCCCGAGTTCGTCAGCGCGGGCTCGGCCAGGACCGCGCGCGCGCGGGCCGCGAGCTCGGGGGCCAGGGGCGGCTGGAGGCTCGGGTGCAGGGCCTGCCGCACCGCGTGGGAGGCCTCGGGATAGATCCGCAGGGCGGCCTCGGGCGCGCGGAGGGAGCGGACCCAGGCGAGGAAGTCGTGCTGCTCGGGGGTCCCCAGATAGAGGGGCAGCAACTGCTCGAGCTCGACCTGGCTCGCCTCGAGCCCCTCCCTGCGGAGCGTCAGCAGCCCGACGAGGCGCCCCGCTGGGTTGCCCTTGATCTGGGCCAGCAGCGCCGCGCCCTCGAGCCGCTGACCAGGGGGAGGGAGCTGAGGCGCCGCGCGCGGGGGCGCGCGCCGCGCCGAACGCTGACGCTGGTGACGCGGCCTCTCGTCCGAGAGGGCCCCGAGGGTCACGAGCGCGGCGATCACCGCGGCGCCGATCCAGCCGCTGTGGTCCTTGGGCTGCGAAGCGGGCGCTACCCAGCCGCGTCGCCGCTGCCAGGGCTTCCCCCAGGGCAGGGCCGCCTGGAGGGAGGGCGGCTCACCGTAGAGCTGCCGGAAGAGCTGGCCCTCGTCGCGCTTGCGGGACCACACCCCCAGCATGGAGCGCAGGGCCTGGGCTTCGGGCTCGGCGCCGCGACCCCGGCGCGAGAGGTCATTGACGCGCGCGGCGGCCCACTGCTCCCACACGGCTGGAAGGGTCGCGTGGAGCTGCAGGGCGAGCTCGACCGAGGCCGCCGCGAAGTGGGGCACGCTGGCCGGCTGGCCGAGGAGCACCTGCTCCCAGGGGCCCTTGAGCAGCTCTGGCGGGCGCCCGAGCTGGAACAGGCCGGCCACGGCCGCCGGGTCTCCGCCGGGGCCGCTGGCCTCGAGCGCGGCCAGGTAGAGGTCTCGCGCCTCCCCTGCGCGGCCGAGGGTCTGCTCGCAGCGCCCCATGCGCGCCAGCGCGCTCGGGTCGCCCGTCGCCGCGTGATAGCGGCGGAGGTGCTCGAGGGCCTTGCCCGGATGCTGGCGCTCCCAGGCAACCCCGCACACCCAGTCGGTGTGCGGCTCGTCGGGCTGGAGCTCGCGCACGCGCTCGACGAGGCGTGAGACCTCGTCGCCCGCAAAGGAGAGCTCGAGGTCGAGCGCGTTCAGCAGCGGCGCGGGGTCCTCGGGGTATCGCTCGACCAGCTCCATGAAGAGCGCCCGAGCCTCCGCGGCGCGCCCGGTCTGGGTCAGCACCTCGAAGATCGCCTCGCAGAGCCGCCCGCGTTCGTCGCGCGCCTCGACCCGCTGCACGAGGTCGAGCAGCACCTCCTGCTGGTCCTCGGGCTCGACCAGCGCGAGGTGCTCGAAGAGGACCTGCCCCTCGGGCTCCTCCACCAGGAGCGCGGTGTAGAGCTCGCGCGCGCGCGCCGGCTCCTGCTCCTTGACCAGGCGCGCCAGGACGCGACGGAACCAGGGGTCCTCCGGGAACTCCTCGCTCGCCTCCTCCAGCCGCGCTTGGTTGGCGAGCAGGCGGCCTTGCCCGTCGAGGGCGCGCAGCTCGAGCACGAAGGCCTGCCGCCGGTCGTGGGCGAAGAGCTCCTTGGCGATCCGCCCGACTTGGGCCCACTGCTCGCGTTGGGCGGCGAGCTGGCCGCGCCAGGTGAGCAGGAAGCTGGGCGGATAGCGCTCGGCGTTCTCCTTCAGCCAGGCCCCGGCGGCTGGCTCCTGGTCGGTCTCGAGCAGGTGGACCAGGTAGCTGGCGGCGGGCGTCGGGTCGTAGGGGAGGAGCTCGATCAGCTTCAGGAGCGCCCGCCTGCAGCCGATGGTCTCGCCCTTGGCGGCGCGCAGGCTCGCCAGGCGCTCCCAGGCCGGGATCATGGACACGCGCTCGGCGACGCAGGCCTCGAAGAGCTCCTGGGCGCGCTCGAGCTGACCGCGGCGCGCCGCGATCAAGCCGAGCCCGTAGCGCGCGCCTACTAGCTCGTCCTCGTCGGCGAGCCGCTCGAAGGCCGCGACCGCCTGGGCCGTGCGCCCCGCGTAGTCGTCCAGGACCGCCAGCTGGAAGCGCGCCTCCGGCGTCGTCTCGCGGCCGACGAGCTGCTCACTCGCCCACGCGTGCAGGGCCCGCGCCGCCCCGCCCGCGCAGGGCGGGAGGCTGCTGAGGAGGGCGTCGAGGTGGTGGGCTCGCGGCGCAGGGAGCTCCGCCGGGAGGTAGCGGACGACCTCCGCCGCGTCCGGCTCTCGGCTCAAGCGCGCCCGGACCCGCAGGACCGCCAGCTCGAAGGCCTCGAGCGCCGTCAGCACTCCCTCGCGCTGCCGCTGGAGCAGCTCCTGGGTCGCGACCCCCGCCTCCCCCTCACTCAGCTCGGCCCCCGCCAGCGCGAGCAGGGCCTCGACGGGCTGGGCGCGCCGCGCCGCCTCGCTCCCGGCGCTGTCCTTCTCGCCTTCGTCGCCCTCGTCACCTCCCTCGCCCTCCTCGCCAGAGCGCGCGGCCGGGGGCAGCTCGACGGCCTCGGCCAGGTCGAGGCGACCCTGGCGCGCGTAGTAGCCGCGCAGCGCCATCGCGGCCGAGATCGAGTAGGGCGCGATCCGGATCATGTGTTGGTAGAGCCGCTCGGCTTCGAGGGGCTGGCCGACCTCGAAGCAGAGCTCGGCCGCCAGGGTCCGCAGGGGCTCGCTGCGAGGGTGGACCGCGAGCAGCTCGCGGACGCGGGCCTGGCGGCGCGAGGCCGGGCCTTCGCCGCGGCGCAGTACGACCAGGCTGGCCTCGAGGTGCTCCGGCTCGATCTCGAGGCACACCTCGCGCGCCTCGGTCGCGCGCTGGTATTCGCCTGTCCCCTCGAGGGCGACCGCGTAGGCCGACCACAGCTCGGGCAGCTGAGCCGCCCGCTCGAGCAGCAGCTCGCAGCAGCGGCGCATGCGCGGCCAGTCCCCCTCGCCGCGCGCGCGCAGCATGCGCAGGTAGGAGCGGAAGAAGGGGCTCGCTCGTCGGCGCAGCTCGCGCAGCACCTCGCCGCCGGCCTCGACGCCGAGGGACTGCAGCGCCAGCGCCGCGCGCATGCGCGAGGAGAGGTCGACCTCGTCATTGCGCGCGACCCGCTCGGCCACGGGAGCCAGCTCGCCGCTGGGCAGGAACACCTCGGGGTGCGCGAGGAGGAACTCGTCCGCGCGATAGGACTCCGGCTCGAGCTCGGCGAAGCCGCTCTGGGCCTCCTCGATCCGCTCCGCCCACAGGTCACGGGTGACCCGCCGGGCCTGACTCGCGCGCGGGCAGGTCCGCAGCTCGGGCGGAACCGCGTCTCGGGGGACGATCGCGACCAGGGGGTCGCCGGCGTTGGCGAAGGAGGGCGCCAGGTGCTCGTAGGCCACGTAATAGGGGAGCCCGAAGGAGGGGTCGATCACCTCGACCTCGCCGAAGGCGTCGTCGTAGCCGACGATCAGCTCCATGTGGCCCTGCAGCATGTGCGAGCGGGTCGCCAAGAGCGGCAGCCCCGCGTCGATCGCGGCGCGCACGGCTGAGGCCTCGACGGGGAGGTCGAGCGGCTCGAGCCCG